>JASFLV010000048.1:0-12325 GCA_050117915.1 Thioalkalispiraceae bacterium
CAAAACCTTTTGCCAATGGTATTTCTGTTACATATCCTTTTTCAAAAGGCTCGAAATCATATTTACTTTCTATTTTCCACCTTGAAGTAAAAATTTTCTGATTCCCCTTGCTTGTTGAAACTTGTATGGGAACCCAGTGTTTCTTCAAATTGTTGGATTTTGGCCTGCGCCGGAATGACGGTTCTGATATTTTTTAATAACTCCTTCAATTTATCGTTAATTTATCACCGCCTTATTCTTTAAGCTTAATCCGTAACTTCCCTTGTTTCACTTCAATCTCTTCCACCCCGTCTTTGATCGCCTGCCAGAAGCCGCCGGCCTGGCCGAATTCTTTGATCAGGTCTTTGTTTTTCAGGTTACCCAGCCAGGCATTGGGCAGCGGCACGCCCCAGACGCTGACGCCTTTGAGGATCGCGCGGGGTTGCCCATTGACCAGGCCCAGTTCCATACCGGCGGTGACCTTGAGGGTTTTGCCGCCGAGCACTGGCAGGTCCGGGTCTAAGTCCACCAGTAATTTGGCACTGGCAAGGTTATCGGCCAGGTCAATGGCCAGCTTGTTGGCTAGATCCGTATTGTTGGCCAGTAAGGCGTTGAGTTCTCGTTCGCTGAACTGGATTTCCCGGCTGGCCCCGGCTTCACTGTAGGGTTCGGGTTGCAGCCCCCCCCCTTGTTGGGCCGGGGCGCGGCCGCCGATCCGGGCGATTTTTTGTTCCAGTTGCTGTTGTTCCTGTGGCTTGAGTTGGACCGGGGTAAACGCGCTCGGGAACAGGTACTGGGTGAAGACCCAGTAGCCGAGCCCCAGGGTGATCGCGATAGTGATGACCACGATACCAAAGGTGCGCCAGCCATTTCGCTGGGGGGGTGCCAGGCTGGGCGCGCTGTTGCTGGGTGGGTGTGGCTCGGTCATTCGCGGTGTGTGGGCCCCTTCGCTGTGTGCCTGAATCTGGCAGCTTTGGCGTCTGTCTACAAACCCTCACTCTACCACCAATTTGGCCATTCTGGCATTCGCCTTATTAAAAATAGCTGAAGTGAGGTCCTCTTGCAGCCAGGTCCTGGCCCGCGCCTGTGCGCCAGGTGGTGAGTGACTGCTATATATATAGTATGTATCGAGCCCGGAATCGGATCTTGCAATCCGGACCTGGTTGTCGAATGCCGGTCGTTGAAGTTCGCTCGCCCCGGCTTGCCCCGGCAGGGGGCGGCTTCAGGTGGTAGACTGTGCTAAGTATGTACATTCTTGTAATCGAAGATAATCTCGACCTGGTGGCCAATCTCTATGATTTCCTTGAGCCACGCGGCTACGTGGTGGATGCGGCTTATGATGCCAGTAGCGGCCTGCGCTTTGCGCTGCACAATGACTATGACGCGATTATCCTGGATTTGATGTTGCCGGATATGGATGGCCTGGAGGTGTGCACCCGGCTGGCGGATGCCGGGCGGGATACCCCGGTGGTGATGCTGACCGCCCGGGATACCCTGGATGACAAGCTGGAGGGATTTGCCTGCGGCGCCGACGATTACCTGGTGAAACCCTTTGCCATGCAGGAACTGGATGTGCGCCTCCGGGCCCTGGTGCGACGGGTCCGCGGGGAAGAATCCCGCGAGCAGTTGCGGGTGGCCGACCTGGTGTTCGATAGCGTCACCCTGCAGGTGGAACGGGACCACCAGTCCATTTCCCTGCCGCCGATCCCGCTCAAGATCCTGGCCCTGTTGATCCGCCAGTCACCCCGGGTGGTGCCGCGGCGCGAGATCGAGCGCCGCATCTGGGGTAATGCCCGCCCCGACAGCGATGCCCTGCGCGCTCACATGTCGGTGTTGCGCACCGCCATCGATCGCCCGTTTCCCCAGCATTTGTTACGCACGGTCCACGGCATCGGTTACCAGCTGGTGGCACCCGATGAACATCAAACTTAAGCAAAGCAAGCTTAGCCTTCGCTATCGGGTAACCCTGGCGTTTGCGCTGCTGGGCGCGGTGGTCAGTCTCACCCTGGCTGCCAGCTTTTATGTCACGACCATCGACATGGAACAGCGCCTGATCGAGGAAACCCTCTCCGCGGAACTGGAAGATTACATTGGCCGCTATGCCATCGATCCGCACACCCTGCCCCCGGCCAGTACCATGCTGCGCACCTATGTCATCAGCCCCGATGCCGAGCATGCACCGGCAGCGCTGGCCCGGCTGCGTCCTGGCCTGCACCATGTGCAACTGGATGGCCACAGTTATTTCGCCGAAGTGCGCCTGCGCGACGCGCAGCATTTCATCGTCCTGTATAACGATGAGCACATCCGCCACCGGGAAAACCAGTTCAAACTGTTCTTCGCCATCGGCGTGACACTCATGACGCTGCTGTCCGGTTTGCTTGGTTACTGGTTGGCGGGCCGGGTCATTTTACCCGTGGGCAAACTGGCGCGGCAGGTGGCCCAACTTCTGCCCCGCGATGAGCCTGCCCGGCTGGCCGGGGACCTGCCCCGTGATGAGGTGGGCATCCTGGCCCGTGAGTTTGATGCCTACCAACAACGGTTGGCGGCGTTTATTGATCGTGAACAATCTTTTACTTCTGATGTGAGCCATGAATTACGCACGCCCCTGGCCGTGATCAAGGGCGCGGCGGAAGTGTTGCTGGATGATCCTGATCTGGATGATGCCCGGCGCTCACGGGTTGAGCGGATTCTGCGCTCAACGCAGGAAATGTCGGCGCTGGTCAGCGCCCTGCTGCTCCTGGCCCGGGAAGAGACAACACCCCATGCGCTGGAAGGTTGCCCGGTGGCGGAAATCCTCGAAGAGGTCGTCGCGGCCCATCAACACCTGTTACAGCAAAAAGCCGTGCAACTGAAACTGGCAATCGAGGCGCAGCCGGTGTTACCGGTGGAATGCACTCTGCTGCGCATCGTGCTGGCTAATCTACTTCGCAATGCGATGGCCTATACCAAGCACGGCCAGATCACAGTCAGCCTGGATGCAAGCGGCATCACTGTCACCGACACCGGGATCGGTATCAGCCCGGACCAGGTGCAGCGGATCTTCGAGCGTTTCTACAGCGGCTCCGGTCAGGGGGAAGGCATCGGGCTGTCCCTGGTCCGGCGCATCTGTCAACGTTATGGCTGGCAGATCGACATCGACTCTCAGGCTGAACAAGGTACGACCTTTCGGCTTGCCTTCCAGGCGAGTTAGTTAATAACACTCTTCACGCTTTATTTGCAGCATCTTTGCGTTTTCTTAACATTCGTGCCGCTAACATAACCTTCATCGCACGAACTAATGGTGTAAGGGGATCACCCCGCCATTGTCACTGTGTTCAGCCTGATCGCTTCGCAGGCGCTACCCTTTGCCGAAGAAAGGAATCCGATCTTGAACGAGTTACCCCATCAACAGATCCCAAAGAACCAAGTAGAGATACCGATCGATAAACCAGCCAGCCGTGAACGACCCAGCCAGGAACAACTATCAGCTCAGACCACTTCCACCCGAAGCTGGACCCGTCCCACCCGCGGTGCCCTGCTCGCCACGATACTGCTGGGCGGACTGAGTTCAGGTCTGTACCTGCTGTTGTTTATTTATTCCGATACGTTGCCGGAGCTGGCCGCCGCTACCCGCGAGGGCAGTAGCTTTTATGCCCTGGTCCCGCTGGCCATTGCCCTGGTCTTTTCCTTTGTGCACGGGGCGTTCACCGGTCGCTTCTGGGATCTGCTCGGGCTCAAGGCCAGGAAATAAAAAGGAAAAAAAGTGGAGATAATTGAATTCATCGATATCACCGGCTCCACTGCCCTCACCCTGTTTATCGTGGGATTTATCGGCGGGATGGTCAGTGGCTTCATTGGTTCAGGCGGGGCCTTTGTCCTCACCCCGGCCATGATGAGTCTCGGCGTGCCCGCCGCGGTGGCCGTGGCCAGCAACATGGCGCACAAATTTCCCAAGGCCCTGGTCGGGGCCTATAAGCGCAACAAGTATGGCCAGGTGGACATCAAGCTGGGCCTGGTCATGGGCGTGTTCGCCGAGGCCGGGGTGTTATCGGGCAAGCATGTCATGGTGTCGATCCGAGAAGCCTTTGGTGCAGCGGGAACCAATCTTTATGTTTCCGCTGTCTTTGTTTTAGTGCTGGGCATTGTCGGCGGCTTTGTCTTGCGGGATGCCTTACGCGAAATACGCGGTGAGGGTTCCGCGGTGAAGCCACCCTCCGAGCTTAACCGGGTGGCGCGCTGGGTACGCACGTTAACTATCCCCGGCACCATGGTCTACTTCAAGAGCATTGATGCGAAGATCTCCTTTTTAGTGATTGCGCCACTTGGCTTTGCTACCGGCTTGCTGGCGGCCTCGATTGCCGTGGGGGGATTCATTGGGGTACCGGCATTGATGTACATCATCGGACTGTCGGCGCTGGCCGCCAGTGCCACGGAGCTGGTCGTGGCCTTTGTGATGGGCATGGGCGGCAGCTATTTCTATGCGCTGGATGGGTTTGTGGATATTCGTTTATCCATGATTATTCTTGCCGGCTCCCTGTTTGGGATCCAGATCGGCGCCATTGGCACCACTTACGTCAAGGACCACACGGTCAAGCTGGTGATGGCCAGCATTATGTTACTGGTGTTAGTCAGTCGCTTCTTTTATATCCCCGGTTACCTGTCTGAGCTTGAAATGATGGACCCCGTCGCCGAAGGCACCGTGGGCATGCTGAATAATACTGGCCAGGGGATCCTGGCCTTTGCTCTGTTGTTCGGGGCCATCATGATCCTGCAGGCGCTGTATAAAGGTATCCGTGAGTATCGTCTTACCCTTACTAGCGAAGCCGCTAGCGTGACTGTCGGTGAAGCCGCAGTCGCCGAACCCAGCCATACCACCCAGCTTTCACCCCTGGCCCGTTTTGAACGTTTCCTGGTAGCCAGTGATGGCTCCGAGTATTCCGATGCCGCGGTCCGCGAGGCGATCAATATGGCCAACAGATGTGGCGCCGAGCTGCACGTCATGTCACTGGTGGCCATCAATGTTGAACATGAAGGACTCGGTGAGTCGCTGGTTAAACAGGAACTGGAAACCAAGCAGGCCTACCTGGATCAAGTCAAAGTGCAGGCCAAGGCCGCTGATGTGGACTGCGACACACATCTGGTGGAAGGGTCAACGGTGACCCATGGCATCGTTGATCTCGCCGAGCAGATCAAGGCCGACCTGATCGTGATGGGCCGGCGTGGCCATCGTGGCCTGGCGCGCCTGATGCTGGGGCGTGCCACCGCCCGCGTGATTGGTGCCGCCCCCTGTAACATCCTGGTCGTCCCCCGTGCGGCCCACATCGAAGCCCAACATATCATCCTGGCCACCGACGCGTCGCGTTCGGCACAGGCGGCGGCCGTCACCGCGACCCGTCTCGCGCAACTCTGTCATGCCCCGGTGACGGTGGTCTCGGTTACCACCCCCAGTCATGGTCCGGAACGGATTGCCGAGGCAGAGCTGGCAGTGAAACAGACCGTAGAACATATGCAGACAAAAGGTGTAGAGGTGGACGGGACTGTCCTGCACGGTCAGCCCGATGCACAGATCGTCAACATTGCGCGGGAGAAGAACGCCGATCTGATTATCACGGGCAGTCATGGTCGCTCGGAACTGGAACGGGTTTTGTTAGGCAGTACCACCGAACGGATTCTCAACGAAACACCCTGCAGTGTCCTGGTGGTGAAGGGAAATTAATTTTTATTAAGGCAGGGTTTTGCTATGAACGTGAACTTTAAACAGTTACGCAAACCGTTCTTCATCACCGCTGCCGTTGTCTGGGTGGTTTATATCTTCATGGCCAAAGGGATGGGAGAGGGTTTTATGGCAGCAGTGCTGTTTGCTGTGATGCTGATTTTTCTAAACCTCTGATTAGAGTGAGCGGGTCGATGACCATGAGTGAAACATTCGTTGTTGTGTCAGTCAGGAATTACGGTGGAAGTGAATGCTAAAGTTAATCAAAGATGTGCTTAAACAAATGGGTGATGGTCTGGCCTTTACCTATGCCGGCGAGATGCTGGATGTTGATCAGAAAACGGAAACGCTGGATAAAGCTGAGACCGCGCCTGGCGCCTTACCCGACAGGGTGGTGCTGGCCGGTGATAGTGAGTTTACCCCGGAAACCATGCAACGGGCCATCGCCCTGTGCCGGAAAAAAAATGCCATGCTGGACCTGTTGTGCGTCTCACCAAGGAACAACAGTTTTATAGACCTGACAGCTACATTAACTTATCTCGAATCAGAGATGGACCTGGACTTCCAGGTCACCCGCCGCTATGGAACGTTAATGGATGTGGCCCGTCGCTACGCCCATGCACGACGGGATACCCTGATGACGTTGATTAATGTCAGCGATCCCATGCAACAACAGGCAAAGGTAAAAATGATCGCCATCTAGATTTTACCCTGCCCGCTTGTTGTGTCTCATCAACAGCGCCAATTGTCTGGCGAGCGATGCCTTCTAGGCTATAGACTATTCGAGGGATTTTGCCCTGGCCATGCGGGCGAGCATAATGACGAGCCTGGTTCGCGCTAACGTGGATCTTTATGCCCGGTTAAGTCCGAGCACCAACAGGCCGGCGGTGATGATGAATGCCGCCAGCAGGCGCCGTGCCCCTTTTTCCCGTTCCTTAAAGACCAGGATGGAGAGGATGGTGGCCAGGACAATGCCGGCATTGGTGTACGCCACCACGTAGGCCGCCGGTAATTCAAGCATGGCGCGCACCACCAGGGCATAGGCGACGCCGATGAACAGTCCCCCCGGCAACACATATTTGAGGGCCGGTTTGCAGGGCGGGATCAACGAGCGGGAATCCGTGTATTGTGAAATCGTCAGGGCGATAAACGAGGCGGTATACCCCACGGTAATAAACCCGAGTTGCGCGCCGAAGCTGGGCAGGAATGGGACGGCCACTTTGTCGCTTAACGAATAAATACTCGTGGCAAAGGCAGCCAGGATCGCCCAGGGCAAGGCATGCGCAGTATCCCCTTTTCGGGATGAACCAGCCAGCAGCCATAATCCCAGCACACTGATACCGATCCCGACCAGGCCGGCCTGCACCATCTCCTGTCCGAACAGCAACCAGGCCCAGATCACAATGAGCACTGGCGAACTGCGTACCACCGGGTAAACCAGGGCCACCGGGGCATAATGGTAGGCTTTACGCAGGGCCAGGAAATAAACCGTGTTGGCCAGGGCCGAGACACCCATGGCGGCGATGAGTTGCGTGTTCCATTGGCTATCGATGACCAGGCGAGTCAGTGCCCAGGGCCCCAACATGATCACATGCGCCAACAATCCCCACCAGAGAAAGTTACAACGCGAATCAACGTGTCTTGCCAGCAAATTCCAGATGACATGCATCAACACCGACAGACTGATAGCAACATAGGCACTCATGGGCATGGCTAACCAGGAAAGACAACAAGACCATCACGACCTGCCATCACGGCGTCTGGCAAGTGATCGTGGTATTCTGACAACCAGCCATCAAGTTGATGACCGATGTGAGTGAGCACTGTTTGCTTTGGGTTTAACTGCTGGTGAATCGCAAGGGTATCGTTAAGATTGTTATGTCCAGGCGTCTGTATAGCCGGCGGAAAACTGGTATCAATGACCAGTGTATCGAGTGGATTGTCGGCAAGATACTTCATACTCCGGGGAGGCAATCCTTTTGTGTCGGTTAAATAGGCGACCCGTTGACTACCTTTTTCAAACACATAACCAAACGTGACTTTCGAATGTATCAGGGGTAGCGGTGTGACCCTGACATCACCCAGTTGAAAACTTTTAAACTTTTTTAAAGTAATGAAGTCCAGGATCCCCGGGTGCTTGAATAAATCATCACAACCCTGGCTGTCTGGGGGACAATAAACAGGAATCTTAATCTTTTTTCCCCAGCGTAACTCGAACAGGCCCTGCACATGATCGGCATGAAAATGGGTGAGAAAGATTCCAGCCAGGTGCCCGGGCGGAAAACGATCGTGGATCCCCATCAGCCCGGCGTCCAGCAGGTAGGAGCTGTTGCCAGATTCGAGCAGGGCACAGGCCGTCTCGCGACGATACGATTTGTCATTAATCGCCCGGGTGCACTGCATGCAGTCGCAACCGTAAACCGGCATGCCTGCGGCATTACCACTACCGAGTAAGGTCAGGCGCATTGAGTTTGTTTTGTGTTGGCTAAAATTTTAATAAGTATCTCACCCGCTTCTGTTAACTGGCCGTTATTATCCAGCCGAATTAAACAGGGATGGTAAACCGTGCTTTCCAGTTCACGTGCCTGTTGCAAGCGGCGTTTGATTTCACTCTGGCTCTCGCGTCCCCTCGCGATCAGGCGTTGTGCTAATTTGTCCTGTTCCACTGTGACCAGGATCGGGACGAGTTGCGGAAACTGGTTGGCCGCCTCATCCAGATAGGCACGCGAGCCATTAACCACCACGTTACTCCCCTTTTGCAACCAGTGATGCACTTCCTGGCCGATCCCGTAGTAGGTATCATGGCTATACCAGTGCATGGAAAAACACTCCAGCTTTTTTCTTAGCCGGAACTCCCGATCATCCAGGGCAATATGATTCTCGCCACCGCTATCCGCCGGCCGGGTAATATAACGATGAGCAAAGATCACCGGCTGATCCTCTGCGATATGTTTCCTGGCGTAAGCTAACAGCGAATCTTTTCCTGAGCCGGAGGCGCCGATCAGGTAAAAGAGGTTAGCCATGATCATACTGGACCTGGTAAACCCGCTTGCCATTACTCCAGGTGTCGGTGACTTGTGGCAAGCCACCGGGTGTGGCAATGCTGATCAGATCCGCGCGTTTACCCTGGGCGATTTCACCACGATCATCCAGGCGTGCTGCCTGGGCAGGATTCTTTGTTACCAGGCGCACCGCCTCGGGCAGGCTGAGATTGGTGACTTCAGCAATCTTGTAGATCGAGACGATCAATGAGGCCGGTGAGTAATCAGCACACAGGCAATCCGCCACCCCTTCGTGAATGGCATCGATGGCCTTCATTGAACCCGACTGGCTCTTTCCTCTTAATACATTGGGTGAACCAAAGATGGTATACATGCCTGCCTGTTTGGCAGATCTTGCGGCTTCCAGGTTGATGGGGAACTCGGAGATATCCGCACCGATCCCGGACATGATCGCAATCCGTTCACTCGAATCGTCATCGTGACTAGCTACCGAGATCCCGGCACTATGCGCAGCATAGGCCAGCTCTTCCATGCGCACGAAGGCACTGGAAGCGGCGTCGTTCTTGCGCTCCACGATCACTTCGACTTCATTGGCGGTTTTCTTATAGGTGTGCATCAGGTAGTCACGATAAGCGGCCATGTCCTTGAACTGACCCTGCCCGGGGGTATGGTCCATCATCGACACCATGTGCATGGCCCCTTCAGACAATAACTGTTTCAAAATGGGCAAACCCGTCTCGTCGGTGATCTCATAGCGGCAATGAACACGATTATCGACGATGCCATGGGGTTGCCACTCGTGGACGGCTCTTGCCACATCCGCGGCCACTTCATTGTTTCTCACCCCGAGTTCTTCATGGGCAAATGACAGCGCATGATAAACCGTCGTGATCCCTGCCGCGGCGTTGCGCTTGTCCGCCTGAGCGCAGGCAAAGTTATGCGGGAAATGCACATTCGGGCGTGGTTCGACTTCTTTTTCCAGGGCATCACAGTGCAGGTCAATCATGCCGGGCATGAGTGTCTTGCCTTTAAGATCGATTGTCTCTGCGTCGATGACAACCTCGGGATCGATATCTACGATATATTCATCTTCTATCAGCAGGGCACTGTCTTTTAATATCGTATCTGCAAGTACAATATTGGCATGGGTTAAATAGGTTTTCATTTTGCGATCTCCTCAAGCATTTGAGTTATGGCAACCGGTTGATTTAACTCGATGACTTCATCGGCAAGTGCATCGACCAGTTGCGGATCATGGAAGATGGCCAGCATCGCGACGCCTTCACGTTTGAGATCCGCGAGCAGGTTGATGACGATCTGCGTCGTGTCACTATCCAGGCTGGCGGTCGGCTCATCCAGCAGTAATAAACGTGGATTGGATATCAGGCCACGTGCCAGGTTGACCCGTTGTTTTTCTCCACCCGAGAACGTGGCCGGGGCGATACCCCATAAACGCTCTGGCAGGCTTAATGCCGTTAAGAGTTCATGCGCGCGTTGAATGGCGGAGGTTTTATCCACCCCGCGTTGCACCAGCGGATAGGCCACCACTTCCTCGGTGGATTTACGTGGCAGGACATGTAAAAACTGCGTGACAAAACTGATCTCGTTATGTCTTAGTTCCAGTATTCGGTGCTCATCGGTTTGCACCAGGTCGAGCTCATGATTGTTTTGACAACGATAGAGTATTCGGCCACTGCTGGGTAGATAGGTACGGTAGACCCCTTTTAACACCGATGATTTGCCAGAACCAGATGGGCCGACCAGCGCAGTTAACCTGCCGGGATAGACGGACAGATTGACATCGTGTGACGAGGGAATAAGGCTGCCCTGTTCATAGATCTCAAAATACTTGGAGTATCCTGAAATCGTTAATATGGCATTGTGATCATGTTCAAATGTCTGCATGGCGGCGATTACAGGGCGGAAGCCACAAGTTGTTGGGTATAAGCATGTTGCGGATCTTCCAGCACCTGGTCGGTGAGGCCCGCTTCGATAATCCGACCATACTTCATCACGATGGTCCGACCGGTTAACAGCCGTATCACGCCGAGATCATGGGTAACGACGATCATGGCCGTATTCATTTCCTGCTGAATCTCGATAATCAAATCCAGGATCGCAGCCTGTACCGACAGGTCCAGCCCGGTTGTGACTTCATCGAGTAACAGTAATGGCGGATTAGTGGCAAGGGCCTTGGCAATTTGTACCCGTTGTTGCATGCCGCCGGAAAGGTTTTTCGGTAACTCATCCATGCGGGCAATGAGGACTTCCATGCGTTCCAGTAATTCCGAAGAGCGTGAGCGTATCTGCGCATAGTGCCTGATATCCGAGACCAGCAGGCGCTCGGCGATATTGCCACCTGCAGTGATTTCAAAATTCAGACCGAGGTTGGGATTCTGATATACCATGCCGAATCGATGGTTGACCAGGTAACGTTGCTGGACGGCATTTAATTCGAACAGATCATACTGGTTGCCATTATCATAAAAGGTGGCCCGACCGGAGGTGGGTTGTTCATCGAAGTACAGGCATTTAATCGCGGTCGATTTACCCGAACCGGATTCACCCATGATACCGAGGATCTCCCCCTGGTAAAGATCAAACGAGACATTATGCGCGGCGACAACGCTGCCGCACTGGGGACAGATGTTAGTATCGTACTCGTGCCCGGTTAAACTAAAGCAACTGCCACAGCCGGGACCGTAGACCTTGGACAGGTTGGATACTTCGAGGACTTTATGCATTAATCAGCCGCGCCCCATCGCTTGTTTTAGAAATCGCGAGCTGCTCGTCGCACCAGTCGGTATCCGAGCATTGATAGACTTTTTCGCCGCTGTCCGCGTCGATAAACTCATCTAGGAAACTGTTGGTACAGCCACAGCGCATGCAACTTCGACGCTGACCGTATTGATCGGTAAAGTCTTCCACGCGAAAGGGCATATCTTCAAAGGCCAGCGGTTCGGCCCGGGTATAGGGAGGCACGGCATATATCTTTTTCTCACGCCCGGCGCCCAGCAAGATCAGTGCGCTTGACATGTTCATCTTTGGTACGTCCCAGCGTGGTATCGGCGAGGGATCGATCACGTAATGATCATTAATCCGTGTCGGGTAGCGATGCGAGATCGTCACTTCATCGAACTTGACGATATCCTCGTACAGCTTGACCAGTAACCTGGCGTAATTCGCCTCGCCATGTAACGTTTTACGTTTATCTTCCGAGGACTCGACGATGACCAGTGGATCCGGGTACGGGACCTGCAGAATGATAAGCTGATCTTCACGCAAGGCGATTTCCGGGATGCGATGGCGTGATTGAATGATATTCGCCTCGCTGGTTTTAGTTGTGGTGTTAATCCCGGGACAGGTCATCTCGATAAAATTACGCAGGCTCACGGCATTGACCGATTCATCGGATCCCTGGTCGATGACTTTCAGGGTATCCCCTGCACCGATCAATGAAAGGGTCAGTTGTAGACCGCCGGTACCAAATCCCCGCGCCATGGGCATCTCACGACTGGAATACGGGACTTGATAACCGGGGATCGCAACTGCCTTCAGGGACGCGCGTCGAATTTCCTTCTTGGCGTGCTCATCTAAAAAACCGAAATGATATCCTTTACTCACGCGACTGGCTCCTTGTCGGCCTGCTTTG
>JASFLV010000049.1:0-11988 GCA_050117915.1 Thioalkalispiraceae bacterium
ACGCCGTTCTCATAATTGGTATTCATACCACCGTTGCCATACACCGCCACGCCAATTGAGCTATTGTTATCCAGCATCTGGTTATAACCAAATTCGGGAATTAAAAATACACTATCCCCATTACCATCAATGGTCTGATCAGCAGCACCGCCAGCTGAACCACTAACCGTTGCTTCACGATCCGGTGAAAACAGATCCAGGCCAAAATCAACCCGATTCCCGGCAACGACCATACCGGCCGGGTTATTGGCGGCAGCCAGACCATCTTCGGGGTTAGCAATACCGGCACCAGCCAGGGCCTTGGATTTCATACCCCAACCATGGGCAAAGTAACCATTGGTTGCAAACGCCAGCGATGGGGTCAGCAATGCGACGCCCACAGCCAGTCTGATTTTATTTTTAATCGTATTGTTCATGATTTCTCTCCAAACTTATTTCTTTAATAAACGCTACACACTCAGTTTTCAGATTAAATATATAAACAGATATCGGATTCTCCGGCAAACTCAAAAAAGGTAGCTGCGCCGCCCAGTTCGATGCCATCGACAAATTCGCTGCTATTCATATCAAACAGGTCCACCGTCATCTGACAGGCCACCATTTTTACACCACCCTCGAGGCACAAGTCACGTAAATCGTTAACGCTGGCTACGCCCTTCTTTTTCATTTTGGCTTTCATCATCGCGGTCATGATGCTTTGCATACCGGGAATAGCGGTGCCCAGGACCGGGAACCACTTGTCCATGCCCATCGGCATTGGCATACCGGGGTTACCCAGTGGACTCACCTGAAGGCCCAGTTTTTTCTTGACCAGTTGCAGGCCATAAAAAGTAAAAAATATCTCGACTTCATAGCCGAGTGCTGCAGCGGTTGATGCCAGGATGAACGGGGGATAAGCCCAGTCCAGGGTACCTTTGGTGGCAATAATCGCGAGTTTCTTCTCATCCATAGGAACACCTATCGTTTAAATTAAATTACTAACTGTGGGTATTTTGCGCTTGAGCGAGAGAAAAAGACTGTACGTAAACGTACATAAACACCAATTCCTTCCGCAGGAACACCCTCGGGGCGGGAATATCGCTGAAATTGTTTGAGAGTTAAGTAACCTAGGATACTGTACGGAGCAAAATTTACGGTTAACTTGCCATGTCATCAAAATACAGGTTTTATAACCCAAGAGGCACGAACATGAAGAAATTCCCTAGTGTTATCCTAATGATTAGCCTTTGCCTGCTCGGCTGGTCAAATATAAGTCTGGCCGAAGACAAAGCCAGGCATCACAAGCCGTTCATTCTCGCCACAAATCAACAGGGTGCCCTGGATAATGTTGTCAAAACGACTAAACAAAAACTGGTTAATGCTGGCTTCGAAGTAGCGGGTGAATATAGTCCTTACCCAGAAGCGCATGTCATCGTGATTACTAATAACGAGATCGTTGCTAACGCTGGCCAATCAAAGCTTGGTGGTTTCGGTGCCGGACTGCGGGTGACTCTGACCCAGGCCGGTGACAGCGTCCAGGTAAGTTATAGCAACCCTGTTTATGTTTCGCATGTCTACAGAATGAAGGGCGACATGGCCAATACACGGAAGGCGCTGGAACAGAGCCTCGGCTTTAAGCAGGAATATGGTTCTGAAAAAGGTTTACCCAGCGATGAGCTCCGTGATTATCAATACAAATGGTTAATGCCTGAATTTACTGACACCCTGGAACTGGTTAAATATAAAAATCAGGATGTGGCTCTAGCTAAAATCAATCAGGCATTAAAAAGTAATAAAGCCGGTGCAAGTAAAGTTTATCAAATCAACATCCCCGGCAAAGACGAAACCGTGATTGGCATTGCTATGTCGGGTAAGGATAAAGAAGACTGCAGTGGTGATCGCTATATTATGTCGCGGATTGATTTCAAAGATGTCCGTTCTACTGGTCATTTACCCTATGAGGTAGTCATTTCAAATGGTCAGGTCTATGCCCTGCCGGCTGAGTTTCGAATCGCGATTAACTTTCCGGATCTCTCCATGATGGGCAGTAACAGTTTTGCCTCCATTATGTGTGCACCGGATTCAATCAAGGAAACACTGACCAAGGCAGTGGGTGGAAGCTATGAAGCATACTAACACCTCTAGGGAAGCTCTGATTAAGTGGGTTTCTGTCATTCCCCTGTGCGGGAATCTAGTATCTTCTTGAAAAACAGGGATTCCCGCCTGCGCGGGAATCACTTGTTCAGAAGTTCCCTATTTTAGTCAAAACCACTTGAGCAGCTATTAACAACGAGCTTATCAGGCATGGTTTGCAGCAATAAACCTTGTCTTCAGGCAACGAAACTGACCCGGCAAGCCAAGCTGATGCAAGGCCAGGCGCCTGGGTTTATCCACGTAGAAATTTAAGGTGGGGTCATCATTCGCTGATCGGTCAAGACGAATATCAACAACATGTTTATGATGTCGATAAAGCTGTTTTACTTCCGCCAGGACCTCTTCCAAAGTGAAATAAGTAAAATCATCTGCAAAATCCATGCTACACCTCTCTGAATATCTTCACGTTTTGTTACTGAGAAGTATGGTGAGCGGAAATGGCGAGCTGGGGGATGACTCCTGACAAGACCAGGATCAAATCTGACCAATTCTGGCATGTCTCAAACTTAACAAAGCATAAAACAGCCCTAGTAACACAAACAGAATAGCCTGAAGGCCTCACGCTGATTAGTAAAAGCCATGCTGTAAGATTTTTGTAATAGCCAGGACATTGCACTGGTTACAATGTTCAACTCAGATTAGTGGAAAAATGCGGCATGCCAATGCTTCGGACGCGACATGTAATCAACCCGGAAAAGATCAACCTGACGTTCGGTGAAATGAAAGTCGGTCGGGCGCCTGATAATGACGTCTGTATCACTGACACGACCGTCAGCTCTTACCATGCGAGAATTTTTACCTACCTCAACTCCTCCTATATCGAGGATCTGCACAGTCGTAACGGTACCTTCGTGAATGGAGAACGTATTGAAAAACACCTCCTTAGACCCGGAGATACGTTGCAGGTTGGCAACCACGTTATCATAATTGCCGACGATTAGGCCTGGTCCGATTGACAGGCCATCACTGCTTGTCTAGTTTATTTCAGTACATACAGAAATAACTGAAATTAATATTTTGGAGCGACGATATCTGCAAGGCCTGTGAATATCAGCTAAAAAGTAAGGAACTTAAGCAGACTCGTTACTGCCAGACGTTATATCACTCTGAAAAGGACACATCGCATGATCGAGCTCTTGTTAACCCTGCTGATTATCCAGGCGCTACTTGGTGCATTTGATACCCTCTATCACCATGAGCTCAAGGTTGCCCTGCCCCGGCAGGCAAGTGCCCAGACAGAATTAATCCTTCATGCGTTTCGTTCCATTTTATATGCAGTTTTATTTATTGGCCTGGCCTGGTTTGAGTGGCAAGGATCCTGGGTATGGTTAATCGTTACGATTGTACTTATTGAACTCATCCTGACGCTGTGGGATTTTGTTGTTGAAGATCAAACCCGTCAGCTACCAGGGTCTGAACGAATTACCCATACCCTGTTGGCCATCAACGCGGGGGCGATTTTTCTATTACTTGCCTTTGTTCTAGTTGACTGGCAAGCACTGCCAGCACAACTCGTATTTATCGATTATGGCTGGCCATCATGGCTGCTCTCGATCGCTGGTATCGGTGTTTTTCTATTGGGCCTGCGTGACGGGGTTGCGGCACGCAACGTATCCCATCTTGAACGGAGCCTGGATCTGGACCTCGGCGATCACAAACGTCTTCTTATCTCGGGCGGTACTGGTTTCATTGGCACCGCCTTATGCCGTGAGTTACTTAATCAAGGCCACAACATTACTCTGCTGTCACGCCAACCCATCGCTGCCAGTTTCAAATTCGACGGGAAAGTGCGCGCTATTCGTTCTATTTCAGAGTTATCCAAAGAAGAACACTTTGATGTGGTGATTAACCTGGCTGGCGCACCCGTTGTCGGCCCATTATGGACAGCATCTCGCAAGGCAGTATTACTGGGTAGCCGTCTGAATACTACAAAAGATCTTTTAAGTTTTGTACGTGATGCCTCACAAAAACCCCAGGTCTGGGTACAGGCTTCGGCGATTGGATTTTATGGGCCGCACAGGGATCATCCCGTCGATGAAAATGATGAGGCAGGTGACGGATTTGCCGCGGATCTTTGTCAGCAGTGGGAGGAATTAACCGATGAACTGGAATCATTGTCCATCCGTCGAGTTATCCTGCGTTTCGGCATGGTGTTTGGAAGTAGTGGTGGCTCCCTGCCGATGATGCTGTTGTCGTTTCGCTTTGGTCTCGGGGCAATATTGGGTAATGGTCAACAACACTTGAGCTGGATTCATCTCGAGGACTTACTCCGCTTGATTGCACAAGCGATTAGCGATGAATCGATCCATGGCAAAATCAATGCCGTTGCTCCGGATAACCCAACTTACCAGGAATTTGCCAGGCTGGTGGGAGAGCAGCTACATCGACCGGTTTTTCTGCGTTTCCCTGCCCGCCTATTGAGAGTATTTCTGGGTGAAATGGCCAGCCTGTTTGTAGATGGACCAAAGATTCGCCCCACGCGCTTAGAGAAAATGAATTTTAACTATCACTTTAGCGACCTGCAGTCCGCACTCAAGGACCTGGCATAAGCTCGGGGTGAACTCTGGAGTCAGGCAACATCCCTTTTAGCCTGTACATCTTTATCGAGTTGTTCCTGTTTGGTACTGGTTTCTTCCACGCTGATGGCACCGCCTTTAAGGCTCTGCTTGCGGCGTTTGAATGAGGCCCGATTATTACGCCAGTCTAATAAATAGGCCCAGTAATAAATCAGCTTGAAAAAAAACAAGGGGCGCCTGATGGGTGTATCGCGGAAAAGGTCACCAGCCAGTAGCGACATAACCCCCTCTTCCATGCGAAACCAGTTACGCGGGCCCATGAACATGTTGCGCATACAGGGTTGCGTGATCCGGTAAATAAACCAGGAAAAGGTCTTCAAACCATAACGCACCATATTCTCAAATTCACGCAGACGTGCCTGTTCTGTTGACGGCTCACGTAGTACCCCGTCAACCACATCAGCTGCATGCATTGCACCATTCATACCCAGCAACACACCACTGGAAAAAACCGGATCAATAAATGCAAAGGCATCACCAACGATTAGATAGCCTTTGCCATGCATGCGTTTTAAACGATAGGAAAAATTACCCGTTGCCGTTACCGGAGAGATCAACTTTGCATTGCGCATGCGTTGCATCGCAGCTGGACAAAGCGCCAGTGTATCCATTAAGAACTGTTCGACACAGACTTTTCTGGAATTAAGGTAATAAGGCCAGCACACTGCCCCAACACTCATCGTGCCATCCTTAAAGGGAATAAACCAGAACCAGCCATGCTCAAACCAGTAGACACTGATATTGCCTTCATCTAATCCGGTGCGACGTTCTACCCCTTCAAAATGACCGAATATCGCAGCACTGTTATGATGTTTACTACGTTGTTTAATCTTGAACTTGTTACCGAGGAAAGTACCGCGACCCGATGCATCAACCAGGTATTTAGCCTGCCATTTTAGTTGATTACCAGCATTATCCCTGGCCTCGACTGTGGAGCTACCATCATCATGAAACTCGACATCGACCACGCGGATGTTCTCTCGGGTATCCACGCCTTTTTGTTGTGCATTATTAAATAGTATCCTGTCGTATTTAGCCCGTTGAACTTCATAGGCATAAGGGTGGTTCTTGTTGAGTGCTTTCTTGAAATAGTAAGTGGTAGGCTCTTCACGGGATTCACAGTTAAATTCCACCCCATATTTTCGAATCCCAATTTTATCAACCTGGTCAAGTACCCCCAACTTTTCCAGGATCGGTAAATTCATCGGTAAAAGTGATTCGCCGATATGAAACTTGGGATGCGCGTCTTTTTCCAGCTGGGTGACAGACCATCCTTTCTCGGCTAATAAACTTGATACGGTAGAGCCAGCCGGCCCCCCACCTATTACCAATACATCACATTCCAACATTCAAAAGCCCAATTATTTCGAGTTATTTTAGTTTCTAAATATACACGCATATTTTAAGGGAGAACACAGTCGATGGCGAGGTAGCCTCGACATCGCAGTAAATCAACTGAACCAGCCCAGTCTGGTGGCAGAAAATATGAGTTGGATTCTGCAGGTTATTAATAATCCCCTTATTTACTAATGTTTAGTAACGTCGCTCTTGTCCAAATCTGGACTTAATCCAGTTAAAGGGTTTTGGGTCAATTCCGATACAGATTGTATGATAATAAAATGGTCCGTCCGGCCTACATGACCCGCAAGCAGATCAGTATCAAAAAGCGCTTCCTATTGACCGGCCTCATTCTGAGCGCGCTAGTCTTCGTCCTGATCTATCGCGCCAACATTACTATTCACAGCTCTTCCGATAAAAACATCGCCACCATTGAGCGCATGCATATCTTTGGCCAGACCATCAGACTAATCGTGAAGGATCTGCAGTCTATCGAGCAGGAAATCTATAGCCAGGCAATCGCGCCAAGCCCTGATTCAGACAATAAGGTCCTGGAAAACTATGCAAATTTACTGGAACGGAGCAATGAACTGGCCGCCTATGCGATAGATTCGAAATCTTCGGTAGAAAATAACAAACCATCAGGTTTCGTGCTGCTCATCATGAATCTGTATGCCGATATAATTAACATCAAACCGAAACTTCAGGAATTTATCGAGCACTCCATTGAAGTACAGCGCCGTTATCCCGGCATGTCGATCCTCACTCAACAATTATTACCTGCCAATAATCGCTTCATTGAAGCGGCAGACCTGGCCATCGATGAAGCTGAACAAAAAAATGCTGGCCCTTCTGCTTCTGCGACGACCCGGGACATAGAGAACCAGTTCAAGAAAATTCGCTATGCCTGGGCACAGCAGATCAGCTGGGTTCGTCTGTTTATTGCCAACCGCTCAGGCATTTTCGGTGAAGCTGAAACGAGCATGCAAATTAGCCTTGGAAACAGAAAACTGTATATGGACCAGGTTAAAACGATTCTTGGAAAGCTAAACCGTTATGAAGAGCAAAACCTGCTTGACCTGCAGCAATCACTTTCACTGGAAGAAATGAACGAAGTGATTGCTGAATATGAAATCTATTTTGAGGAAGCAAAAAAGATTTATATGTCAGACAAGTGGCGGGAAGATCTGAACATATTGCAAAAAAAGCTGAGTCCTAACCTAAACAGCATTTGGGAAAACTTACACCAGGTGCAGTCCGCTCTTGATAATAATACTGAGTCTGGCATTCGTGTATCACAGGATACTACCAGCAAACTTTCAATATATATCCAGTTTGTTGGCCTGGCAGTGATCATCCTGTTACTGGTTGGCTATTTGTTATTTGAATACTCACTTAGAAAGCCCATCGTGCAACTGGCCCAGGCCTTAAATGCAGAAGCGAAGGGAATAAAATCCAATATCGACCTAAAAGACAGTATATCAGAAACGAGTGTACTCTTAGATGCCTTCAAAAATATGCAACAACAGGTACATACCAGACAAACCCGCTTACAATCGATTCTTGAAAGCGCCGGCGAAGGAATTATCACCATCACCAAAGACGGTATTATTGAAGTATTCAATCCGGCAGCAGAAAAATTATTTGGATATGAGTTAAACGAGGTCGTGGGTAAAAACGTCTCAGTTTTAATACCCGATGATAAAGCTGATAAGCACCAGAAATACCTTGATGATTTTAATGCCCATGGTGGAAAGGGCATCATTAATATCGAACGGGAAGTCGACGCCCGGCACAAGGATGGTTCAACTTTCCCCATGTCATTGAAAGTCACCGAAATGTATATCGAAGGTGAAAAACACTACATAGCCGTGGTTGAAAATATCAGTGAACGCAAGAATATGATTCACAATCTGCAGCGGCTTGCTGAGCATGACTCGTTAACGGGTTTATACAATCGTCACTATTTCATGGAAGAACTGGAAAAAACCCTGGTCAGAGCAAAACGGGTTAATCCAAGTCAAATGGCCCTACTTTACATTGATCTGGATAATTTTAAATATGTCAATGACACGCTCGGTCATCTGGCTGGCGATCAACTTATCGTAGAAGCCGGTGCCTTAATTAATAAAAGAACCCGCGCTAGCGATGTATTGGCAAGACTTGGAGGCGACGAATTCGCGATTATCCTGAATCGTTCAGATCCGTTCTGTATTGAGACGATTGCAGAGTCATTCTGTAATACCTTGGGCGGTTTTAATTTCAAATACAAGGGGAAGATTGTAGATATAAGCGCATCCATTGGTGCAGCAATCATGTCCGATGACATTGAGTCCAAAGAAGACCTGCTGGCGCGTGCTGATTTTTCCTGTCACGAAGCCAAACGGCTTGGACGTAACCGGTGCCATGTTTATTCTGCAAAGGATGGCGAACAGATGTCTAACATGAACAATGATATCGGATGGGCTCGTAAAATTAAGGATGCCATTCAGCATGATAACTTTGTACTTGCCTGCCAACCAATTGTTGATATCCATACAGGAGCGGTGACGTATTCTGAAGTACTCATCCGAATGAAAGACCAGAATGATAATCTGATTTTACCCGGCGGCTTCTTACCCGCCGCTGAACGCTTCGGCTTAATGTCAAAGATTGATGAATGGGTTATTGATCATGCACTGGAATTATTAGCATCCATTCATTCGAGAAATCCAGGCTTCAGATTCTCAATCAACCTGTCTGCCAGCTCTCTCGAAAACACCAAGTTTATTGATACAATAAAATCAGCCATTTCTAAATGGAAAATACAGCCATCAGCATTACTGTTTGAAGTGACCGAAACTGTTGCCATGAATAATCTGCAAAATGCTTCCTTAATACTTGCCGAGTTGCAGGCTATAGGCTGCAAAACAGCGCTGGATGACTTTGGAACTGGCTATTCATCATTTACTTACCTTAAAGAGCTGCCTGTGGACTTTATAAAAATTGATGGTTCTTTTGTCAAAGACGTTGATTCAAATACATTGAATCAGGCAATGGTACGTGCCATCAGTGACATCGCCCATGAACTGGGAAAAGCGACCATCGCCGAATTTGTCGAATCTGAAAGCATCATGAATACCCTATCAGAGTTGAAGATTGACTATGCACAGGGTTTCCACCTTGGCAGGCCTGAGATTCTCAGTGCCACCGGTAACACGACCGTGACATTCAAAACTGCCTGACATCCCATCTCTGCACCACTTTAGGGCATTAGCAACAGCCCTTTCAACCTTTCCTGAGATTACAAAACCGTAATTATTTAGTAGTATATTTGGTATCCGGTCGTTTATACACGCTGGCCTGAATTTTGCTTTTTGAACATCAATCTGTTCTTTTTGCCCTGGGGATATAAGCATGACAACAAGCACTATAAGTAGTTGTGAAGTTGAGTTGGCAAGGAATGTAAATTTACAGGCAGGAGCCATATCTATTGGACGTGCAGATGACAACGATCTGCATATACCCGATCAAACTGTCAGCGCACATCACGCGCGAATATTTACCTATCTTGATGCCTCCTACATCGAAGATCTCAGCAGCACCAATGGGACTTTTCTAAATGGCAGGCGTATCCAGAAACATACCCTTCGCCCTGGCGATATCATCAAAGTCGGCCGGCTCGAATTGAAGGTTAGTAAAGACAATTGAGGATTGCTTCTGGGGGGGCAAAGTACCTGAGGTGATTCGACTGTTATCGAGGACGTTTCAGATACTCTGCCCCCTCCCCCGGAAAGTCATTCCGCAGCCTAATAACAACATAATTAATGGGGTATAATCTCAGGTTGACAGACTGAGCATTTCCCTAAATTAGTAATTAGAAAATAAGCACCGACATATTACAATTTCATATTGTTAAATCCATAAAGTACATCTGTCAAATAGCCGATAGTGTGACATAGGTACAACACTGTGAAACCTGGAGATTGTACCAGTTTGATGCTGTGCTATATTGTGTATTACCCCCTAATAGAACCTGTGAGACGAGTCCTGTTATGTCCACTGTTGTTATCATTGACGACCAGGCCACA
Source organism: Thioalkalispiraceae bacterium (assembly GCA_050117915.1). Classification (GTDB taxonomy): domain Bacteria; phylum Pseudomonadota; class Gammaproteobacteria; order UBA6429; family Thiohalophilaceae; genus SZUA-24. The sequence goes on from JASFLV010000049.1 coordinate 10,118, forward strand.
ACACTCAAACTGCTTACCAAGATAATTACTGATATCAGTACCTCTGATAAGCGTATTGAAGTTGAAACCTTTCTTGACGAGAGACATGCTGTGTCATGGATCAAGCACCATCAGGTTGATCTGGTCGTACTCGATTACAAATTGCCCTGCCTTAATGGCTTGAAGATCATCGAATTGATTCGAATGATGCCGCAACACACCAACCTTCCGATTATCATGGTCACGGCACTTGATGATCGTGAAATCCTTTATCGGGCACTGGATGCAGGCGCGACAGATTTTCTCAGAAAACCGATTGATTATCGTGAATGCCAGGCACGCTGTCGTAACCTTCTGCACATGAGAGAACAGCAATTACAGCTACAGAATATCAATACGAATTTGCAGTGCAAAATTGAAGAATCACTGGGTGAGATTCTCCAGCGGGAAAAAGAAACACTACATTATCTGGCCCGTGCAGGTGAGTTCCGTGATGCCGAGACGGGCTATCACATCACTCGTATTTCGCGCTATACGTATCTTATTGCAAAAACCATTGGATTGGGTTCAACGTTTAGTCAGCTAATCCAACATGCCGCTCCTATGCATGATATAGGGAAAATCGGTATACCGGATCATATCCTGTTAAAACCCGGGAAGTTGTCCCCTGATGAATGGACGATTATGCAAACACACACCTCACTGGGATACGAGATTTTATCCGGTTCTTCATCAGAATTTATGCAAATGGGTGCTTCTATTGCGCTATTTCATCACGAAAAATTTAATGGTCAGGGTTATCCTCAGGGTGTTGCAGAGGACGAAATACCAATTGAAGCTCGCATAGTTGCCGTCGCGGATGTATTCGATGCACTTACATCGATTAGACCGTATAAGAAAGCCTGGACAATACAGTCAGCATTTGAGTATCTTCAAACTCAGGCTGGATTACACTTTGACCCCCAATGTATTGAAGCCTTCATGGACATGCGGGATGAAGTAGAAAAAATATATAATGAATATCTTGATGCCGGGACTAATATTGCAAAGGATGCGCAATGGCTGCAACACAAAATATGAAGAAAAATAATCTAGTTACAGCGCTTTGGGGGCGCATGAAAAAAAGCCCTGGTCAGGAGCATGAACAGGCAATTATCCGTTTGGTTATTGGATTCAGTGTTTTTTTATATATATTTTTCACACATCTCGATAATCTGGATGTGCTGCTGCGTGTTGAAATCGAGATCATGCTTTATACCGCTGCCGGGTTATGTATTTTTATCTGGATTGCTTTGCAACCGCAGCAAAATCGCTTACGTTATATTCTTAGCAACGTCGTTGATATTACCGGTCTTTCTTATGCCATTCTAATTGGTGGAGAACTTGGCGCTGCACTCTATCCTCTATATCTGTGGATTACATTTGGGAACGGCTTCAGATTCGGTAAATTACATCTTTTTATCAGCGCGGTATTAAGCTGGGTTGGGTTTGCAACTGTCTATATGCTCTCACCATATTGGCCAGACCACAAGATCATGTACCTAGGATTATTTGGTGGCTTGATTCTTCTGCCGGCCTATGTATCGACTCTATTAAACAGGCTCAAAGATGCAATTGATGCGGCACAAATTGCCAGCCGCGCCAAGAGTCAATTCCTGGCTAACATCAGTCACGATATCCGAACGCCATTGAATGGGATAATAGGTGCGAACGAGTTTCTGGGCGAGACAAAGCTCACCCATGACCAAAAAGAGTTCAGTAATACCATTGACTACTCGGCAAAAACCCTGCTTGGGCTGATAGACAACATCCTCGATATATCCAAAGTTGAAGAGGGTAAACTAGAAATAAAGAATAAGCCTTTTGACTTACATGAGCTACTCAACTTCACA
>JASFLV010000050.1:0-11982 GCA_050117915.1 Thioalkalispiraceae bacterium
ATCAACCAAGGCCCTTGCTAGCGCAAATCCAATTCCACTTGCTCCACCTGTAATCAATACCGTGTTGTTTGTTAGCTCCATTGGTCCTCCTGGTAATTTAATTGGTACAAGGAGTATTGGAGGTTTTGTGTGAGTCGGCATTAACCCAGGTTAATAGCGGCCATCATTGACTGTTTTTCCTGATCCTACTCAGCGCGACAGGGGTGATGCCGAGATAGCTGGCGATGTGATATTGAGTTAGTCGATCTTCCAGTTCCGGGTATTGTTTTAAAAAGGTGTGATAACGTGTCTGTGCATCATCCAGTAAAAACTCAGCCTCCCTTTGTTCCTTCTTTATGTAAAGTTGCTCTGCCAGGATGCGGCCCAGCTTTTCCCAGCATGGATGCCTGTCGAAGAGATTGATAATGTTGCTGATCCTGGCAACAAGAATATAGGACTCCTCCAGTGCCTGAATGTTAAAGCGTGCCGGAGAATCTGTTAAAAAAGCGCTGTATGCTCCCATGAACTGGTTCTCATGGGAGAAGGATTTATTGAATTCCGAGCCGCGGGAGGTCTGATAAAAGAATCGAACCAGGCCAGCATTGATAAAGCCGATATATTCAGATGCCTCACCAGAACGCAGAAAATAATCCCCTGCTTTGATTGTGCGTGGATGAAAATGTTGCTCGAAATGGCACCATTCATTTTCTGGTGGTGACACCATGTGCTGTATTACGGATTTCAGTGCGATGAATGATGTTTTCGCTGCCATAGTAAAGTCTCTTATTTCTTAACCTAGTTTAATGCGTTATTGCTGACTATGCACGACACTGATCTTGTGTTTTGAGGTGTTTATCTTTGACATCAACAAGGAGTGGAAAATGAGACAATATAATTTATCGCTGGGTTTTACGGTGGGTTGCTTTTCCCTGTTCATGCTTGTTGCCTATTTCGGTCTGGTGAGCTACTTCGAGTTTCCCGATATCCTTCGTCAGGATACTCAATATATGCTGGGCGTGTTTCAGCAGAATCAGAACGTTATTATTCCGTTTTACTATCTGTTTGCACTCTCTCAGGTTGTGTTTGTGGTTATTATCCTGCAATTAAAGCATTATTTTCGCGGCACACCCTCGATGCTATTAAGCGTTGCCAGTGGAATAGGTGTGTTGGCAGGGCTGTGCCAGGCGATTGGTTTTCTGCGCTGGCCTTTTTTAGTACCGTACCTGGCTAGCGTCATCTCCGATCCGGCTACCTCCGTCGCCAGCAAAGAAGCCGCAACTGTCGTATTTCAGTCATTTCACCAGTTCGCAGGTGTTGCGGTGGGCGAGAACCTGTTTTTCGTGTTTGAGGCTATCTGGGGGATCTGCTTTGGAGCTTATTTGCTTAAGTATCAATTGATCTCTCGTCAGTTAGCCAGCATTCCTGTTATTGCCGGTATCGCTATTCTGATTTATTCGCTGGAACAGTTTGGCGGTAGTATGGCAATTCTTGCGCCCTTAAATGTCATCGCGCATGCAGCACTGGTGTTCTGGTTTATTGCATTAAGCAAGATCTTTTTACCACTTCACTCAATAATAAATTCAAAAATAAAAGTTGGTCGCGTAACGACTATTTTACTCTGGGTCATCTACCTGTTAATAGTGAGTCCGGGTTTGATTCCCGCCCAGGCATAAGAAGCGATCAATAGAAGAGGCGAAGGGAATAAAATGAAGACAGCTCTTGTCGTTGATGATGATCCTGTGAGCCTGGTATTCGTAAAGGCTATTCTCAGGGAAAATAACTTTCATGTAGTTGAGGGTCGAAATGGGGTCGAGGCAATATCACAGTTCGTTGCAACACGACCATCGTTGTTAGTCATCGATTTGAATATGCCAGTTATAGATGGCTGTATAGCGTCAAATATAATTCGTACTGTACAGGGCGGTGATGAATGTATTATTGTTCTTTTTACTTCCGAATTACAGGAAGAAATTTCGTCTCGGTATAACTGTGCTTCAGTCAATCATGTGGTTGACAGGAAAAATGTGGATCAGCTAAGAAAGTTAATAGGTGACTATTCAACTGCAACTGATGATTGAGTTTAGCTAAATACGATAAATTTTTTAAATATTGTGCTTCCGTACCACCATACTATGAGCAAACCGCTCAAAATATGGTTACGTGCACAGGATTGAAAGTATTAAAAAGATTTGGTGGGCCCGGTAGGACTTGAACCTACGACCAAGGGATTATGAGTCCCCTGCTCTAACCAACTGAGCTACAGGCCCGTAATTCAAATCTGAATACGGTTGTTACTTTAAACTTCTATACTGGGCTTAACCAACTTTTGGCCAGGGATGGCCTTATACCGCGGAGCCCATAGATGGGCGAGAGCGACGAGCTACAGGCCCTGAAAGTCGCGTATTCTAGCAGTGTTTGATAGGAAAGTGGACTGTCGATCAGACTGCTCAAGGGGCAGCGAAGGCCCCTATAGCCGGCGGGTCGTTATATTCGGCTCTATCATAGTCACCTGCCAGTCCGCGTGGTACCGCCGGATTTCCTTGCCCGAAAGCCGGGCTACCGGCCAGGGTCCGGTATTCAGCTGACAGATTCGGGTCTAGCTGGATAACGGCATTGGTCTCCGGTGGGACACCACCGCCATAGACCGGGCCGGTAAAATTGCCATTATCCAGGGCATACCAAAGGTTCCAGCCAAATGTATAGGTGGCGGGAAGGGTATTTGGCCCAACATTGACAAAGCTGCTGACCTGGCTGGTATTGAACACGATGATATTATTAATAAAGTAACCATTACTGCCTGGTGTTCGGTTTGTATTTTCTTCCAGGATCCGTGCAATCCACCGTTGTGGCTCGATGATGGTATTGTTAGCAAACACACAGGTATTACAGCCAACAAACGCGACGGGTGCTGAACCCGTGCGCACGAAGATATTCGCGACGATTTGAATTTCGCTGCCCTCATAGGTGGCATTGATTGGGCGGAAATAGGCAGTGCCGGTTGAGCCGCCGGCGTTAACTGCCCGTTGGCCGATATCGACAAAGCGATTGCCATGGATCAGGATGTTGGCAGTGCCGCCTTTAGTGTTCATGGCATTGACCGGCATGTCATGAAAGTAGTTGCCAGTGATCACGCCGTTATGACTGCCCACCATGTCAATGGCTTCACCTGCATTACAGTTTTCAAATTCACTGTTTGCGATATAGAAGTTATCTACCCCGGATAATTTCAGACAATCATTGTTACCACCGTTGCCGCTGTTGCGAAAATGCATGTTGCGCAACACGATGAATTCCGTCGGTGTGTCATAACTTGAACCGTCGTCGATATTCATGCCATGCGGGAAAGTATTTTGTACCGTTATACCATCAATTACTAAATAGCGTGCATCGGTCAGGTGCAGGGCCAAATTTACACCTGACCCATCGATAACGACCTGTCCATCTGCAACCAGGGCGATGGGTGATTGGGCGTTGCCTTGCAAGTTACTGATATTACCAATTACTCCATAATTACCAGCGGCTACCCGGATTAAGGTGCCGGGGCTGGCGTCGAGCAGGGCGGCACGAATATTGTTAAATGGTGCGCCCTGGCTACCATCGCCACCCGCGCTGGCCGTGCTTGAGACATAGACAGTACGTTGATAACTAACATTGCTATCGAACGGGGCTGGAAAAGCGGCCGTCGGTGGATTCTCAGGTGGTGGGTTTTCAGCGGGTGGATTCTGCGCCGGTGAATCTGCTACCGGGGGAGCATCTGCGCCACCACCACATCCCGATAGTAGCAAAGCAGCTACCAATAGGCAGGAAATCAGCCGGGCGATCGAGGAACGTGCAGGTATTAACATGAATCCATCCTGTACATCTTATGGGTACATTAATAGAGAGTGGCGAAATATCAATTAAGGATTTTTGAGTCTGGTTTTGCTGTCTAACGCATCACAAATTGAAGCAATGCAGCAGGTGGTATAATTACTTTATCGGTAAATAGTGAACTGGTTTGGTTTTATCGAACTGGTTTGAATTTATGAAGAATAAAAAAGGGCGCTTGATGCGCCCTTTTTGTTAGGTGTTTTTCTGCTCCATATCCAGGAAGCTGCGCAGGGTCTCCGAACGGGTCGGGTGACGTAGTTTACGCAGGGCCTTGGCTTCGATCTGACGAATCCGCTCGCGGGTTACATCAAACTGTTTGCCTACTTCTTCCAGGGTATGGTCGGTGTTCATGTCGATACCAAAACGCATCCGCAGTACCTTGGCTTCCCGTGCGGTCAAACCACCGAGGACTTCCTGGGTGGCCTCGTGCAGACCCGATGAGGTTGCCGAGTCAATCGGTGACAACGCATTTTGATCTTCAATGAAGTCACCGAGATGCGAATCTTCATCATCACCAATCGGTGTTTCCGTGGAGATAGGTTCTTTGGCGATCTTCAGCACCTTGCGGATCTTGTCTTCCGGCATTTCCATGCGCTCGGCCAGTTCCTCGGGTGTTGCTTCGCGGCCCATTTCCTGCAGCATCTGACGCGAGATACGATTCAACTTGTTGATCGTCTCGATCATGTGCACCGGAATACGAATCGTGCGCGCCTGGTCGGCAATCGAACGGGTGATCGCCTGGCGAATCCACCATGTTGCATAGGTTGAGAACTTGTAGCCACGACGGTATTCGAACTTGTCGACCGCTTTCATCAGGCCGATGTTACCTTCCTGAATAAGATCCAGGAACTGTAGCCCACGATTGGTATACTTTTTGGCTATCGAGATCACCAGTCGCAGGTTGGCCTCGACCATTTCTTTCTTGGCACGGCGTGCCTTGGCTTCACCGATAGAAACCTTACGGTTAATTGCCTTTAAGTCAGCAATGCGCAGACCACATTCTTTTTCCAGCGCAATCAGTTTGGCCTGGGCCTTGGTAATCTCTTCTTCATGTTCCCTTAGTACTTCTGCATACGATTCACCAGAGTTGATGTGACTCTGTAACCAGGCGGCATCAGTTTCGTTTTCCGGGAAAGTGGTCACGAACTGTTTGCGTGGCATGCGCGCCTTATTGACACAGTAATTCATGATCACACGTTCGTGCTTACGAATCCGATCCACCAACTGACGCATACGATGCTGTAGCAGATCCACCAGACGCGGTGTCAGTTTCAATTGCATGAACTCATCAATGATCTCTTTGCGAATCTTTTCCGATTTCTTGTCATTGTGGCCATGCTTGTCGAGAACGCTGACCATTTTTTTGTGTAGCTTGCGCAGTTTATTAAAACGCGCCCTGGCTTCATCAGGATCAGGACCCGTATCCGCCGGTTCTTCATCATCATCCGCGGTACCTTCATTCTTCGCCTGATTCGCCGCCGCGACCTCTTCCGGCGTCGGGATGTTGTCTGGTGCGTTTGGATCGATAAATGCGGTCAGGATGTCCGTTAATTTAGCTTCGCCTGTTTCTACCAGGTCATAGATACGAATGACCTCGGCAATGGTATCCGGGTACATCGCCAGTGAAGACAGCATCTGGTACAGCCCATCTTCAATCCGTTTGGCGATCTCGATTTCGCCTTCACGAGTCAGTAGTTCGACCGCACCCATTTCACGCATATACATGCGCACAGGGTCGGTGGTACGCCCAAACTCGCTATCCATGTTGACCAGGGCAGCCGCGGCTTCTTCCGCTGCGTCTTCATCCACCGTGTCAGTGATAACGGTATCTTCGGTGTCCGTGGGGGCAACTTCATGCACGATGATGCCCATATCGTTGATCATGGCAACGATGTCTTCAATTTGCTCAGGATCGACAATGTCATTCGGGAGGTGGTCGTTGACCTCGGCATAGGTTAGATAACCTTGCTCTTTTCCCTTAGCGATCAATATCTTAAGTTGAGACTGTTGTTGGCTTGTATTCATAAGTCCAGTTTGCACTCTTGCGTATCTCCTCAGCCACATTGGCAAGGTGGAAAAACCGACGGATTCTATACGATCCGCCGCTGATTTTCATTAGCGGGTTTAATTTTGAGCGGGGTCTTTTGCTTGGTTCCGGCTTAATAGAGTCTGCAGTTCAGATTTTTCATCAGGACTGAGCGTACCCTGGTTAGCTTTCGCCAGGAGGGTATCGGTTCTTGCACTGAGATGTTTAGCCTGGAGCCTTTCGATGGCACCGAGAAATTCCTGTTGCAGAAAATCCGGGTCATTCAGGGGGGGTTGCCAGGTCGCCAATTTCGCCAGATGCTTACCTTCTTCTCTATTACGCCACCGTTCAAGTAACGCCGCTGTATTAAGAGTAGGGTTAGATTTTATATTTTCAAGTAGATCAACGAGTAAGCCGATGCCTGGTTGGTCAATTTGTGAAAGGGTTTTGGGCTCCTGGATAGTCTCGGCGAGCTCAGGGCAGTGAATGAGGTAGCGGAGGGCCGTACGCACCAGGGATGGGGTCACTGCACTGTCAGAGTGGGAATTATTTCCTGAAAAACTGCTATTTTGGCGGCGTGCGTGGGATTTTGCCGCGATGCCCAGTAGTGCATAGACCTCACGTTCGTCTTTGTTCGTATAACTGGCCAGCTCGCTGACCAGCAGGGCGCGATAGGCCGCATCGCTCATACCCTGCAGATACGGCTTTGCCTTCTCAATCAGGGTGCGGTGGGCCTCCAGGTCATGCCGGCCAATGCCTTCGCGTAAATGGCCAAAAAAATACTGTGACAGGGACTGGGCCTGGTCTATTTTTTCCTCAAACGCCTGTTTACCGACTTTCTGGACCATGGAATCCGGATCTTCACCATCGGGCAGAAATAAAAAACGAATCTGCTGGGTGCCCTGCAATGCAGGCAGTGCGTTCTCCAGGGCCCGCCAGGCCGCTTCATGGCCGGCCCGATCACCATCAAAGCAGAACACCACGTCATCACACAGGCGAAACAGTTTTTGAATATGTTCTGCGGTACAGGCCGTGCCCAGGCTGGCGACGGCATAGCTAATACCCTGTTGGGCCAGGGCGATCACGTCCATATAGCCTTCTACCACCAGCAGGCGGGGAATATGACGCAGGGCCTGGCGTACCTCATACAGGCCATATAATTCCCGTCCCTTATGGAACAGCGGGGTTTCCGGCGAATTCAGGTATTTGGGCCCCTTGTCAGCAGGTTGGCCTTCCTCAGGAATCAGGCGGCCGCCAAACGCGATCACTCGGCCCCGACTATCACGAATGGGGAACATCACCCGATGACGAAAACGATCATAGGTCTCACCGTTGTCCTTGCGGATCAGCATGCCCGTTGTCACTAAGTTGTTGGTTTGCCCGGGTAGCGCGTGTTCCAGGTGATTGCCTGGCGGGGCATAGCCGAGGTTATAGCGCGCGGCAATTTCTCCGGTCAGGCCGCGGCCCTTTAAATAGTCGATCGCAATCTGCGCCTTGGGGTGTTGGCGCAGCTGCTGGCGGTAAAAGCGGTCGCACTGGCCCATCAGTTCATAGAGGTTGGTTTTTGCCTGTTTTTGAGCCTGATGCTGCTGGGGGTTGAATCCGCTGCCGCCCGTTTCGCGAGGTACCTCGACGCCGGCTATCTTGGCCAGTTCTTCTACGGCCTCGACGAAATCCAGGTGGTCATATTCCATCAGGAAGGTAATGGCCGAGCCGCCGGCCTTGCAGCCAAAACAGTGATAAAACTGTTTCTGTGGATTGACCTTGAACGACGGGGTCTTCTCGTTATGGAACGGGCAGCAGGCCTCGTATTCCCGTCCTGCCTTTTTCAGAGGCACACGCGAATCGATCACCTCGACGATGTCGACGCGGTTAATCAGTTCATCGATAAATGCAGATGGGATACGGCCAGCCATTTTTTTATTCTACTGGTTTTTGCGAGGGATCGCTCTGACCGAGGGAGGCAGTTTTTATTTATTTTGGTTTTTCTGTAGATGCTGTTGTTCGCCCCCGCTGGGAACGAGTTTCTGCCCTTGGGCCAGTAAAGAAATGCCCCCTGGACCAGTTGGCCGATACATGCCTATTTTAGCCACCTGAGAGAAACTCGCAGTCTATTGTTATTTTTGTACAACTCGTTGCAGCAATACAAAACTAGCTGCGATCAGTATTGCGCTGAGTACGATAAACAGGACTGCCACCAGATTCTGCAACAGTGACGGAACAAACAACAGGACTATTCCAAGCGCCAACATCATTGTCCCTGAAAAAAGTTTCAGTCCACGACCCTCACTTTCCTGCAGTTTACGGGCCCCCATCGTGGTGACAAATAACAGGACAATAATCAACAGCGGTACGATATACACCACATTATATAAAAGCAGGTACGCATAGTACTGTGCCGTAGTTAGATCACTTAAGGTCAGAATTCGGGTATAGACCATCGGAAACCCGGCAGTACACAAAAACTCGTACATGTTGGCAAATAGTGCAAGACTTATCGTTGCGGCAAGTAACACGGGTAACGAACGTACCTGTAACAAACCGCGCATACGCTGAAATAACTTTGGTTTGGCCTGTTCTGAAAGGGTGAGCGACACACCTTGCTTGAACCAGAAAAAATCCTTGATATTGATCAGACCAACCACCACCGCCACGCTGGCGGCAATGATCGTAATGACATCAAGCTGCCCGATAACGCGAAACAGGTTGAGCCAGGCAGTCATAAACAGAAAATACATGAGTCCCGAGAAAAACACGAAGACACCACCCACCAATAACATGCGTTTACGATTGCGGGTATGGATCAGCAAGCTGAGCAAAAACATCAAAACAAAGAATGCACACGGATTAAAGGCATCAACTGCAGCAATCACCAAGGTCATGATGGGTAGGCTACTGATATCGGCCTGGATGGCACCGAAAAAGGGGAGATCCAGGACGAGGGGGTCACTTTCAATCCCGGCAAAGCCATGCAGGTTGTTGTTGCTAGCAAGATATTGTTGGCAACGACTGAGGACCGTCTCGATTTGTTGCGGGGTAATCGCCTGATCAAAACCCGTCAGCATCGTGTTACACATAAAGAAAGCAGGGACCGACTGCGCCGACTTAGCCAGGGCAGCGGCCATCATTTCATAACGGGTAATATTCTCAGGTTCCCCGACTAGCTGGTAGTTGTGAATGACGATGTCATCACGTTGCAGCTCCAGGTTTTCCAGATAGACCAATGCCTTTTGACAATGCGGACACTGGTTTGACCAGTAAAAATAGAGATGCAGAGTTGCTGCTGTCTCGGTATGCCGTTCATACCAGGTCTCATCTCCCAGTGCGGATCCCAGTGTAGTACCTACTATAGATCCCACTATAGATCCAGGCACAGTGATGGAGGCCTGAAGTGAAGTACTGCTTAAAAGTAGCAAAAGGAAAAATAGCTTCTGCATAATAGTAAATTTTTTCAGGAACCGGTCTCGACCGCCGGTAGACTCTCCAGTGACCACCTGGCCTGTGCCTTGAAATCCAGTTCTTCATGCTGGCCGGCCATGAGGCGTTGGCAACCGGCATAGGCAATCATTGCGGCATTATCGGTGCAGAATTCATTCTTGGGGTAATGCACTGCATAGCCTTTGTCTTTCGCCAGCTGATCCAGGCGGGCGCGCAGTTTTTGGTTAGCACTGACGCCACCGGCCATCACCAGGGTGGTCAGCCCGGTTTGTTCTAACGCCCGGCGGCACTTGATAAACAGGGTCTCCACCACGGCGTGCTCAAAGGCATAGGCGATATCGGCTTTTGTCTGCTCGTCACCGCCGTGTTCCTGCTGGGTATAGAGGGCAAAGGTCTTGAGACCACTGAAGCTGAAATCGAGGCCGGGGCGATCGGTCATCGGGCGCGGAAAGGTAAAACGATCCGGGTTGCCCCTTTTGGCCAGCTCGGCCAGGGCCGGGCCGCCAGGATAGGGCAGGTCTAGTAACTTGGCGGTTTTATCAAAGGCCTCCCCGGCGGCATCATCCACCGATTCACCGAGGAGTGTGTACTTACCTATCCCGTCTACCCGAACCAGCTGGGTATGGCCACCGGAGACCAGCAAGGCGACAAACGGGAAGCCGGGAGGATTGGGGTCCAGCATTGGGGCAAGCAGATGGCCCTCCATATGATGGACGGCGATGGCCGGCTTATCCAGGGCGAAGGCCAGACTACGGCCCAGCGTGGTACCCACTAACAGCGCACCCAGCAAGCCGGGACCGGCAGTATAGGCGACGCCATCGATGTCAGTAAGTGCTAACTTGGCGTCAGCACAGACCTGGCGGATCAGGGGAGTGAGTTTGCGGATATGGTCGCGCGAGGCGAGCTCGGGCACGACCCCGCCATACTTTGCGTGCAGCTCAATCTGCGAATAGACCTCGTGCGCCAAAAGACCCCGCTCGCTGTCGTAGATTGCAGTGGCGGTCTCGTCACAGGAGGTTTCAATGCCCAGTACTAACATGCCCAATATTTTGCCCTTTTTAGCCGATATTTGCCCCTCGATCTTTGCAAATAGGCGCCGAGATCAGTAGAATTGCGCGCCTTTATACCGTTAAACCTAAGGAAGTGAAAGCTATATGCCTTCAGTGAAAGTCAGAGAGAACGAACCCTTCGATATCGCGCTTCGCCGTTTTAAGCGTTCTTGCGAAAAAGCCGGTGTGTTGTCAGAAGTTCGCCGTCGCGAATTTTATGAAAAGCCCACTGCGATTCGTAAACGCAAAATGGCTGCGGCTGTAAAACGCCATCAGAAGAAAGTCATGCGTGATCGTCTGCGTCGTACCCGTCAATATTAATCATCCTGATATCGGCTTGCCCAACAACCTGCCATGTCTCTGATAACTAAAATTCAGGATGACGTTAAAACCGCGATGCGCAACAAAGACAAGGAGCGCCTTGCTACCTTGCGACTGATTACCGCGGCAATCAAGCAAAAAGAAGTCGATGAACGCACTGAACTGGATGATGCCGGTGCGCTTACCGTGCTTGAGAAAATGCTCAAGCAACGCAAAGACTCCATCGAGCAATTTGGCAAAGCAGGTCGCGACGACCTGATTGCCAAAGAACAGGCCGAAGTCGCTGTGATTCAGGAATACATGCCTGAACAGATGAGTGAAGATGACATCGCTGCCATCGTCGAAGCGGCTATCGCCAGCACCAGCGCCGAAAGTATGAAAGACATGGGTAAGGTCATGGGGCAGGTCAAACCACAAGTCGCAGGTAAAGCGGACATGAGTGTGGTGAGTAAGCTTGTTAAAGACAAGTTGTCTTAAATTTTTTTCCTTTATTTTTTCTAAATTTATTTTTAAAGTTTGTTTCGGCCCACTGGGGCCGAGGTACTTTCTTTGTGTGAACAAAGAAAGTACCCAAAGAAAATCATCCCCCGTTGCGAGTGTAATCAGTGAGTTTTGCTATTTTTTGCCTTGTCCGATTTTGACTCGCATCCATGCTCGACAAAATCGGGCTCACCTTCCCTGGCTCGCTCTTCAATTTAATTTTTCAAAAAACAGCAAAACTCACACACTCGCACAAGGGGGATTTGTACTCGAACGTAGAATAAAGAGGCATTAATTATTGCTGAGCTTCGAGCTATCTCAGTAAAGATAACTCCATGCGCTGGCAATGAGAACAAATTGGCTGAAACGCAAGTAAGGCCCGAAGGGGCGAGGCACGACTGCAGGGATGCAGGAGGTAGAGCAACGCAGGACGCAGTTGCCGAAGGACGCCGAGCCTGAGTGATGAGCCAAGGACGGCGAATCACTCAGCCTTGCTGAGTACAGCCAATTTGCTTCGAGTGGGGTGCCAGCGACGGAGTGTCTTTTTTCTTTGGTGACTTTCTTTTTGGACAAGCAAAAAGAAAGTCACTCGCTTCAGCGAAGCGAACCAAAGTAAATGATAAAAAATTAAATGAAAATTGAGATTAAGACGACTTCCCAATTTTACTTTCTTCCCCCCGCAGCAATCGTCCGATGTTACTCCGATGCCGATAGAACAGGATGAGGGTCATGGTGCCGGTGGCGATGACCAGTGGCATGAATTGCAGGCTGTCCTGTTTTAGATACATGCCAAACAACAGGTAAATATAAACCGGTGCA
>JASFLV010000051.1:0-11950 GCA_050117915.1 Thioalkalispiraceae bacterium
TAGCCGTTGCTGGAGAGATGATGATTCAGTGAGCACGATCACAGTCTGGTTAATACACAAGACCAGTTTGTTAGTGGCTGATAATAATACGGATTTATTTGACCTGGTTCGCGGCTTGCCCAGGCTTACCAGCCGAGGCCTTGATCTCTGGCACAGATGCTGCATTATTTACTAATAAAATGAACGGGTCCGGACGACTATATCGGCAGTGGTCTGATATTTAACAGAAAAGAAATGGGCGAGTTGCTGCCAGGACAAAAATTCCGGAAGATTGACGATTAACAGAGGACAAACATTTCCTCTATTAGATTCATAGCAGGTAAGTATATGCGTTTAACTGATTTTAAGGTTTTGCTGGTTATTGTTAGCTCGATGTTTGTAATATTGTCCTGTGCCGACGTAAAGCAGACGGGACGGGATATTGGCCATACTACCCGGGATGCTACCCGGTCAATTGGGCATGCCACGCGGGACATTACCCGTGAAATAGGGCATGGAACCCGGGATGCGGTCAAGGCGGTTGGGCAGGAAATCAAGCGTGCCACGGGTCCACTCAGTAAATAAACTATAATCCTGTTTCGTTATTCGGATAGATTGATTAAAGTAGAAATAATGACCCTTACGGCTTTCCTGAAAAAATTGTACGAAGCGCCTGAAACTATTGAATTCGAGGATGCAATTAAACTTATCGACCAGCTGTATAGCTACACGCCGACGGCCTTCAGGAATGGTGAGTTGCAGAACCTGGCTGGGGAAAACCAGGGCTCATGTAAATTGTTGAGTTTTGCGAAATTACACGATCTGGACGAACAGAGCACACTTGCCTGTTTTGGACGATACTATCGGGATGAGGTGCTGGCTAAGCCGACGGCAGATTCGCATCAGAATATTCGCAACTTTATCCAGACAGGCTGGGATGGGATCGAGTTTGATCACCCGGCACTAAAAGAAAAATAATATTAAAATAATTCAAAGGGGACGAAATGGATTTTCATATGCTGCTTCAATGGGTCTATCCCATTATTGATCTTGTCATCGTTGTTTGCTGTCTGATTTATATAAGGAACTTTATTGGCACATTACTGGCCGTGGCCTTTTCCCTGAACTTTCTGGTTTCTGTTCTCTGGCGAATCCCCCGGTTCATGGGTGACATTTTTGGTATGGACATGTCCCTGATCTATTCTGTGCTGGGTGTCATCAACCCACTCATCGTTTTGATATCTGCAGGGTTCATCATCATGGCGATTATCAAGATAGGTGAGTTAGTGAATAATAAACAGGTGGCTCAGCATGTCGTTGTTGAGGCGCAAACAGCTGCGGGTTCCCCGCTGGCCGATCTAAATAGTATTCAAACAGACACGGTGAAACCTGTCGGGAATATTCTATTATATTTGTTACCAATGATATTCGGAGTCATCTCGATTCTGCTTGGGATAATATTATTGTTTGATCGCTATAACGAAGAAGAGGCGCTTGCTATTGTCGGTTTCGGTGTGCTCATTATGTTGATTGCATCTATTTATTTTTTGATGATTCTGTACAGGCTCTGGTCCTATACGATTAGTCAATCAAGAAAACTTGGGCTCAACCCAAGCATCGAGTCACCGGCGAAAGCCGTTGGCTTTTTGTTTATTCCACTATTCAATTATTACTGGATATTTATTGCCTATGGCAAACTAGCAAAAGATTTGAATGCAATTGCGGAAAAAAAGGGTTTTGCCAGGGGTATGCCGGATATAATTGGGGTACTGGTTGCGCTGTTTATGCTTCTGGGTTTAATCCCTTTTCTGGGTTATCTGACAAGCTTTATCGCGGTATTTGTATTGATACCTGTTTTTCTCTATAAGGCGATTAAAATGGTCAGCGCTTTGGAGAGCATTGAACAGGACCAAATCCAACTTATTGATTCTAACTAGTTCGGCTTAACCCGAACCTCTATTTAAGTCGTTATATAGTTGATAGAGTAGGATAGTTCGTATTAGGTTTTGATTTCACTCATATTTAAGAGGCAGTCACATGGATATATCGCTAATCGTATTTCTCGTCATTATCATTGCCATCGTGTTGTATATCATCGCGATCTACAACCGGTTAGTGGCGTTGAAAAATCGCTACAAAAATGCCTTTGCCCAGATCGAGGTACAACTAAAACGTCGCCACGACCTGATTCCCAATCTGATCGAGACAGCCAAGGGTTATCTCAAGCACGAGCGCGAGACACTCGAAGAAGTGATAGCTGCGCGTAATTCAGCTGAAAAAGGTCTCGCCGCCGCCGCGGCAGCTCCCGGTGACCCCAGTGCCATGCAGTCATTGGGAAGTGCGGAAGGTGCCCTGACCGGTGCCTTAGGTAAACTCAATGTGGTGATGGAGGATTATCCTGACCTGAAGGCAAACCAGAATATGATGCAACTGAGTGAAGAATTGATTTCCACGGAAAACAAAGTCGGTTTTGCCCGCCAGGCCTTTAATGACCAGGTGATGGCTTACAATACCTATAAGCAAAGTTTTCCCCAGGTCGTCTTTGCCGGGGCATTTGGTCACGGACCGGATGCGGCCTTGCTTGAGTTTGAAGACAGTCAGGCAATCCAGAGTGCACCCAAGGTTTCTTTCTAAGCAATGGATTTTTTTCAACACCAGGATGCGGCCAGGCGCAATACGACCCGTTTAGTCTTTTTCTTTGTCCTGGCGGTGCTCGGCTTGATCGTGATTACCAACCTGTTGGTCATGGTGTTGTTCGGCTTTCTGGAAACCTCTGAACAGGGCCTGACCCTTGCAGCTATCGCCGCACAGTTTGACTGGCAGGTCTTTTTTGTTATCAGTGTGGTTGTGTTGCTGGTTATTCTAGGTGGTAGTACTTTCAAAATGATGGCCCTGTCCGGTGGCGGTACCGTTGTGGCCGAATCCCTGGGTGGGCGCCTGATCAGTCAGAACACGACGGATTTGCATGAACGCAAGGTATTAAACGTAGTCGAGGAAATGGCCATTGCCTCAGGTACCCCGGTACCACCTGTCTATCTTCTGGAGCACGAAGAGGGGATTAACGCCTTTGCCGCCGGCTATACACCCAGTGATGCCGTGATCGGCGTCACCCGGGGCACGATCGCCTATTTAAGCCGTGATGAGTTGCAGGGCGTGATTGCCCATGAGTTTAGTCATATTTTGCATGGCGACATGCGTTTGAATATACGCTTGATTGGGATTTTACATGGCATCCTGTTGATTGGCCTGATCGGCTATTTCATTTTGCGCTCGGTGCGTGGCTCGAGTAAGAATGCCGGGCCCATCATTGGTCTGGGCCTGGGTTTGTTGATTATCGGTTATACCGGGACTTTCTTTGGGAATCTGATCAAAGCCTCGGTAAGCCGCCAGCGGGAGTTTCTTGCCGATGCCTCAGCGGTGCAATTTACCCGGAGCAAACAGGGAATCGCCGGTGCCCTGAAAAAGATCGGCGGTTATGCCCATGGTTCTGAACTGGAAGTGGCCAGGGCCGCTGAAATGAGCCATGCCTTTTTCAGTAAAGGGATCAGTTCCTTTTTCATGTCAGTGTTTGCCACCCACCCTCCACTGGATGTACGTATCACGCGCATCGAACCACAGTGGGATGGTGAATTCCCAGTAGTTACCCACGAAGTCGAGGAGACCGATCAGGAAGCGGTTAAACCGGAAGCGAAAAAAGAGGCAATGAAAGGCGCGGTGACCAGCGTCATTGTCGGCAGTCAGATCCTTGATAGTGTTGGCCAAACCGGTCCCGAGCAACTGGCCTATGCAACGACTTTATTGAAGGGTATCCCTGAAAATGTCCGTGCGGCAGTACATGAGCCTTATGGGGCCCGTGCTGTTATCTATTCCCTGGTGATCGGTCAGCAGGCGGATATCCGGGAAAAACAATTACAGCAACTAAGGACCTTTGGAGATACGGGGATTTATGAATTAACCAGCAAGTTAGTCAAGGCAGTGGCTGAGCTCGATATCAGCTATCGTTTGCCACTGATTGATATGGCGTTACCGGCGCTGCGGCAACTCTCGGCAGCACAGTATGATTTATTTAAAAACAACTTGCGGTTCATCGTCCGCATTGATAATCGTATCGAGATATTTGAGTGGGTGCTGCAGAAGATCCTGTTTCATCACCTGGATAAAGAATTTGGCCGGCCCGGCAAGAAAAATGCGAAATATGGGGCTTTGAATCCACTGAAGCAGGATATTAATGTTTTATTGAGCATGCTGGTTTATGCCTGTGTAACAGAGGATAATCAGGTTAAGGCCGTCTTTAATGCTGCAGAAAAAGAACTGGGGCTGAATAACCTGGTTTTAGTTTCCCGCCAGCAGATTACGATCGACAAACTGGACGCCTCCGTGGAGAAACTTGCCTTGCTTAAACCACTGTTGAAGCCGCGCCTGTTAAAGGCCTGCCTGGCGCTGATAACCTACGATCAAGAATATTCCGCAAGCGAGATGGAATTGATGCGTGCGATTGCTGATACGCTGGACTGCCCGTTACCCCCTTCTCCGCTAGCATCTGATTTGTAGTAAGATCACCCGTTAATGGTTTCTGGTTCGTTCAACTACCTTCCCCCGGAGGATACCGGTCTCGATCTTCTTTACCAGGATCAGGGGCTGATCGTGGTCAACAAACCAGCCGGGCTGCTTACCGTTCCCGGCCGTGATCAGGACAAGCAGGATTGCCTGATATCCCGGGTCCAGCGTGAGTTTGCCTCTGCCCGCATTGTGCATCGTCTCGACATGGCCACCTCAGGGGCCATAGTGATCGCCTTGAATGACGAAATCCATCGCCAGCTAAGCATGCTGTTTGAGCAACGAAAAGTTGCGAAACGTTATGTTGCTATCGTGAACGGTTTGCTGGAAGGAGAAGGGGTGATCAATCTGCCGTTGATCACAGACTGGCCGAATCGGCCGAAACAGATCATTGATCATGAGCGGGGTAAGCCCGCACGTACTCGTTTTTCTGCAAAGCATTATGATCACACAACGCATAGTAGCCGGGTGGAATTGATTCCCGAGACAGGCCGCACCCATCAGATCCGGGTACATCTTCTGTCACTGGGACATGCAATACTGGGTGATCGCTTATATGCCAGTGATGAGGTGAGAGACCAGTCTCCCAGACTGTTGTTACACTCGACCTTGTTGTCCTTTTCCCATCCCGCCAGCAACAAGCCAATTACGATTCATTCCGCGGAACCGTTCTGACCACAGATTTTTGCTAAGCCAGGTAGCGCACTCCGATCTTGTAACCTTTTTCAGCAGGGTGGCGATAATAGCTGGCATGCAAAGAGGTGCGGTTATCTAGCATGGAAATTTCACCAACACCCTGTGGCTGATCCCAGCTGTGTTCAAGCACGATATTGTTTAGTATCTGACTCATATCTTCATCAGTGAAGAGCGTGTAGGTATTGCGAATACCTTTATCAGAGGCCGCATTCGGTTGTTGCTCTTTAACGGCCTGCAGGTTAGCCACGATGGAAGGGACAAACAGTGTGGAAGAAGTTCGTGGATACTTTTGTTCGTCATCAAATGGATTACGGGTGTACATCGAATACTGGGTCGGCTGGTTGACGCTACGGTCAATATGAAAATTTAGATGTGGAAAACGATTACGGTGTCCGCGATCCCGGAACTTAGCCACCATATAGGCATTGCGGATGATGACGGCTCCGACCCGCGCAATCAACTGGCGAAGTCCTTCATCCAGAACCATCTCATCATCATGACATTCCAGCTCGGTCGAGTTGGCAAAGGCAATCATGATGCCGTAGTGAGTAAAATCAAAAGGGATCTGGACGCGTTGGCTGTAACCGGCAATGCTGCCGTGCAGGATTTGATGATACTGGTTTAACAGCCGCTGACTGTAATTGGGTAAGACAATGCTAGCGCTGTAAGCTGATCCGGCAAACTGGCCTTCAATGGTGGCGAAAGGGTTAGTGATAAGTTGATTTAACCAGTTTTCGTTGAAATGACTTGCAAAGTTCATGGATTTTTCTCTAAAACCAGGTCCATTTGTGCCGATACGGGAATTACGCAGTTAAGAATATCGGCGTCATCGCCAGATTCTGCAGTTTAATTCATTGGCGGAAAAATCCTGGATATGAAAATTGCTCCACCCCAATCAGGCCTGACTTGTGACAGTGAAACCCGGTCACAACTGGAGCAGTTTATCGCACAGCCAGAACCCGCTGCACAGGCACCGTGTCCGGGTTGCGACAGACATATCCCGGCTAACTGCTCAGGCCAGTGTGAGGATGCCTCGACTGCATTGTCGATTGACCCGGTGCGCTATCCCATTGAGTCCAAGGTGGTACCGCTGGTATTTGAGCTCACGGCCTCCCGACTGATGCAGACATGCTGGTCCTGCGAAGGGCACATGGATAAGCAGAACCGGTTGTGGAAGGTCCCGCAGGTGAGTTTCTATGCCGATTCTCCGATCTATCCCAAGCTGGTATTGATCCACCTGACCCGCCTCTATCAGGCCAGGCAACTAGGCTATCGCTGGCACGTTGTCTTGAGTGATTTTACTCAAACTCTGAGTTTGACCTATAGCATTCAGCCGGATCTCAACCAGGAAGAATCACCCCGGCTTGGTTTGTTGCAACAGGATCTGCAAGTCATCTCAAATGACATGCACTCCCAGTTGAAACTGATCGCCAGAGAATTATTGACTGCACATTGTCATTAGTCATTTTGTCGGGAGCAGGACGACCCACAGCGGCAGCAACGATTCAGGGAAACAGATAATAAAGGCTGCGACGTGCCGAGCCTTCAATGACAATGGTTTAGTATATGGTTAGTGTGGGTCTACTAAATTAGCTAATGATCGTCTGCTACAGAAAAATACACATGAGCATCATTTTGTTTAATAAATGATCATGTTGATAAGAAATTTACAATATTCCGGATAAGGCACTCGACGGATCAGGCGGAATTGAGTATAAGAGAGTAACAAAACGCATCATCAGGGGTGCGCCATGTACTGCGATTATTTCGGACTCAAAGACTATCCTTTTCTGTCGACAGCCGATCGGCGGTTTTTCTATCTCAGTGAAAGTCAGGCAAAGGCCAGGGATTACCTGAGCTACTTGCTGGTGTTGCGTGATGGTATCGTAGTGGTCACCGGTGAACCTGGCGTGGGTAAATCGGTGCTGGTGGATCAGGCTATCACTAACCTGCCTGACAAGGTCCATGTCGCCCACCTCAACCAGACACTGCTTACCCACGATGAATTTCTGCTGTCACTCTGTACGCAGCTTGGCTGCATACCAGAATGCCAGGACAAGCCGAAGCTCTATAAGGCTATCCATGACTTTGCGATGGATCGACACCTGGAATTGAGCCCGGTTTTGTTGATTATTGATGAGGCACAGAACCTCAGCCCGAATGTACTAGAAGAGATCCGCCTGCTTGCCAACCTGGAAATGTTCGGGAGAAAGCTAATCCAGGTAATTCTGCTTGGCCAGCCGGAATTGGCGATCAATATCACCGCTTTACCCGGTGATGCCTTCAGCCAGGTAGTGCGTCTGAATCATCAACTCGAGCCACTGTCACGTGATGAAATCTGTGAATACATCGATTATCGGTTATATGTTGCCGGTAACGATGGTCGTCTGGTCTTCCCGAAAGAACTGATCGACGGCATCCTGTGTTACACAGGCGGGATTCCGCGCTTGGTTAATCAACTGTGTGACATGATGCTGGTGACGGCCTTTATCAATAAGACCGACCAGATCGATAACTATTGCCTGCACAGTGCAATTCAGAAACTGGCCTGGCCACTCTATATTGAACGTAAGAGTGAATTATTATCGAGGTATAATGCCAATGAAATGGTTGAGATGCGCCCGCTACCCTTGCTCACGGTATACAAGCATGATGTGATTGTGGGTAAATATTTATTAAATAAAAAGCGGATGTTAATAGGCCGGCAGAAAAACCTGGATGTATTTATCGACGAACCGCGTTCCAGTCGGATTCATGCACAAATTATCTTTCTGGATGGGCAGTTCTTTATCCATGATCTCAATAGCATGAATGGCACGCACCTGGGTGAGAAAAGGATAAAGTGGCATGCCATATCTGATAACGAGGTGTTCCGGATTGGCCAGCATACCTTGAAATATCAAATATCAGATGATGAAGTGGCTGAGGCGCCTGAGGAAGTCTTACCACGTGAACCTGCAGCTATTGCCTAGAGACTGAGTTCGATAACAGGATTTTTTCTTTAAAATAAAACCAGAAGGAGTAAATATGCCAGGGTATAAAGCAACTGTATTAGGCGAGAATGTCGAGTTCATAATTGATGATGAAACACAACATCTTGATTTTATCAGTACTGTGTTGATTAATGCAGATAATGAAGCCAGTGCCCAGGAATCTGCTCTGGCGATTGTACGGGAAGAGTTATTATCACAATCGCTTATTGAAGAGTGGGATGAGGCACCATTAATCGTTGAAGAGATCAAACAGGTTGATGTACTTGCCAATACTGGCCTGGCGGGTGACTTTATCTGGACATTTCCGGAAGAAGACTAGGCTAAGCCATAATAATTAAAACAGGGGCACTGATAGTGCGCCCCTGTTTTATTTCTAATTTGAATTTTTCCAGTCCTGAGATCACTCGAGGTCAGGGAAAATTGATTTAAGTGAGGTGCTCTCCAGTTTATCTTTAGGAGTCAGTGACTCTTCTTCTAATATACGTTTTACATTGATACCGGACTCTTTCGGCTCGATAACCTGCTTGACCTCGAGCCTTGTGCTCTTTTCATCCCAGGTCTGACTCGATAAATTAAAGACTTTGCGTTGTTTATAAAATTGCTCTTTCCTGTCTTTAACCAGGAGAATAACGGGGCGCAGGCGTGTTTTTTCAGTCGCAGATAACACGATCCCGACCTGAGCGTCATTCAATTCAACAATCGTTCCTACCGGGTAAATACCCATGCAGGACATAAATTCCTCAACCAGCTGTTTATCAAAATCGTTTTTCGCCCACTTATAGATATTTTGCAGTGCTTTGTAGGGAGATATACCGTCGTGATAACAGCGATCGCTGGTGATAGCATCATAGACATCAACAATCGAGGACATCTTGGTAATTAAACTAATATGGTCGCCATGTAACTGGTCCGGGTAGCCATTGCCATTAATACGTTCATGGTGATGTAACACAATTTCTAGCGACTCACTTGGCATCAGTTCGTCCACGTGAAGTATCTTATAGCCTTCGGTCGGATGGATTTTCATAATCTCATATTCTTCAGGTGTAAGCCGCCCCGGCTTGTCCAGCACCTCGCTGGGCACTTTGAGTTTACCGATATCGTGTAGTAGTGCTCCAAGACCAAGCAGTTCAAGATCGGCACGGTTCAGTTTCATGTGTCGGCCGAAAGTCAGAGCTAGAATACAAACATTGATACTATGTGTCAGAGTATACTCGTGTCGTTCTTTTAGGTAGGTCAACCACTGCATGGCATTGGGATTGATCATGATATTTTCAGCCATGTCACTAACGAGCCCTTTGGCTGATTTTACATTGATGCGCTGGTTGGTCTTGATGTCGTCATAGGTTTTGCTGATATAACGCCGCGTGTTATTGTAAATCTTTCTTGCTCGATACAAATGCTCACGGAACCTTGAAGTGGAACTGACAATGCTATGGTTTGTCGCCTGCACACCCGCTGAGTGTCGCGTGTTGGCACCACGGGAAGCAAGCAGGAGCAGGTCGGGTCGCACGGTATGATCGGATTGTTCCGGGTCGATATAGACAAAGCTGCAGACCTGCTTTACCTGTTCAATCTCATCCTCGCTATTGACCTGGAAACCTTGAAACAGAAACGGGGATTCCAGCCAGGGGATATCAAGTTCATTGATGTACATGCCTATTTTTAAATCGGCCACATCAATTTTAACTGTATTGGAGATAGTCATAACAGGAGTCTAAGAAATATAGGTGAGATAGAGTCAGTCGTTATCGTGCTCAAATTGCTCTAGTTCAAACAGGCCCATACTAATTTTAGCTGCTATCAGCTAGATATCCCGTCAGCTGCGAGGACATTACCGATAGATACTATATAATAGTGTGCCTTAGTCAGAATTTAGTCAAGCGGATTTGTTGTCGCTTGGACTGAAAAGATCGGCTTGGTGTCTGAATCGCGGTTGATTTTTACTTAAAAATGGCTTCGTTGCGATGCAGAATTGTTGATAGAGAGCTAAAACAGGAGGGTGGACAGCTTGGAAAAATACAGGAGCCAGAACTGGCAGATAGATCTGCCACTGGGTTGGGTTGCGGAGCAGGAAGACGAGGTTGTGATACTTTACCATCCTGATCAAGCGGGTACATTGAGTATCAGTTCAACTCTGGAAGAAGCAGAGATTAGCGATGAATATGTAGAGGGATTATTAGCCGAACATATCGATGCCGGCGCAGAGTTAATAGATGTCGAATACAATATATTTTCCGGAGTGAGTTGCTGTTATGACGATGAGGAAGAATTTTGGTGTGAATGGTACCTGTGGAATGAGCGGCTATTAATCTTTATTACCTATAATTGTCCGCTGGATGAAGAAGGCAAACAGGAAGATGTCGTGGAAAGCATGCTGGAGACATTAACGCCCAGAACGCCCAGGCAATAAACGACGACAGTCACTGATCATTTGATTGTTTCAAAATAAGCTAAGTAAATATAAGACATGAAGTCAGACCCCAAAAAGCTGTTAAAAAAACATCGGGATCTAATCCAATCGGATATGATGAAAGTCACGTCCCATGTCCAGAGAAAGGAAAAAGACAGTGACTGGATAATTAATACTATCATGATTGAAGGCTGGGATGTTCCGTTCAGATTTAGACGTAGGAAAATGTTCAAAAACGTAAAAGGTGCCAGGGTAAACATGACGTATTATCGTGGAGTAGAAAATATTGCCGGGATGGAAATGGAAGTCATGAATGTGGTCAGGATTAAAATATCTTAAGAAATAAATTACCAACAACTATTCTGGATGCCTTTATCTAAACTGCCTTGCAAATTTCTACAACATGAACCGCGCGCTATTCGATAAAAAATACTGCCTAATCCCTCAATTTAATTGCGATTTTTTTATCTAATCCATATGTGAACCAGTTCAATTCATTTTTCCGGGCGTATTGCATACTGCCATCTGCTTTACGATGATCACCGTAAAGTTTATTTGATAGGTACACAATAATTGATCGAATACAGAAATCTGATTGGAGCACGATATGATTGACATGAAACAAATAAAGGAAAATGTCTCGAACAAGATCAAGACATATCATACTGAAGAAGAAGCGGAAATCCCACAAACAGAAACACGCACCACAGCCAGAAATACGGTCAGCAAAGAGAGTTCAGCTGCAATTGGTGCCTCGATTCGGATTAGAGGTGATGTTAGCGGCGACGAAAACCTTATTATCCAGGGAGAAGTGGATGGAACGATCGTAGTACAGGGACATAATGTCACGATTAGTAAGACGGGTAAGGTTAAAGCGAATATAGAGGCGAAACAGATTATCGTAGAAGGTAAGCTGGAAGGTGACTTAAGCGGCGATGAGAAAGTCATTATACGTGAGACAGGTAATGTCTATGGTAATATTGTTGCACCGCGGGTCAAGCTGGAAGATGGTGCCATGTTCAAAGGTAGTATTGAAATGGAACCGCATACAAAAGGACAGACAAACACAAGCACACCGATGAAAAATCTGTCTCAAGCTAGTGAAGCAACTGACAGAAAATTGGCCTGATCTTTTATTAACGACCAGAATATTATGATGAGCGTCGCTAGCGCGCAGTTTAAGACTACAGGGAAACAAGAGAGCGTACAGGAGCTGGATTGTGTTATGAACAGTCCACTCCTGTTCGGGCTACTGGATAATTTTCAAGAAGACAGATATTATCAGGTACTGGATATAATGCCTGCTAGTAAC
>JASFLV010000052.1:0-11904 GCA_050117915.1 Thioalkalispiraceae bacterium
TGATGAACGGCAGGCAACCCAGACACAAAACCTCAGGGTCGAGGCAAATGGTATTCTGGAGTGGTTACCACAGGAAACAATTTTATTCGACCAGGCCAAGGTCAAAACGCAAACGTGTATCGATCTCAGCAGCGATGCGAAGTTTGTCGGTTGGGAGATCATGTGTCTGGGTCGTCCCGCCAGCGACGAAGCTTATACTCATGGTTATTGTCATCAGAGCTTTGAGATTGTCCGAGCAGGAAAAAAAATACTGGTTGAGCGTGCCCGGCTTGAGGGTGGCAGCGAGTTGTTACAGGCAAAATGGGGAATGCAGGGGTATACGGTCATGGGCGTTATGGTGATCACTGATGCGAACCAGTATTTTGTAGAACAGGCCCGGCAGGTTGATCCTGTTGCAACGGGTTTGGGTAGTGTAACCTTGATCAATGATTTATTAGTCTGCCGTTGTCTCGGTGAGCAGGGTATCGAGGTCAGGGAATATTTTACTCGTATCTGGCAGGCTATTCGACAGGACTGGATTGGCAAAGAGTCAGTCGTGCCACGTATCTGGTTTACTTGATAGCATAAGTCAAAAAGCATTTGAATCTGGAGTCAAAACCATGGAGTTATCACCAAGAGAAAAAGACAAGCTATTGCTGTTTACCGCAGCGCTATTGGCGGAAAGGCGTAAGGAGAAAGGCCTGAAACTCAATTATCCTGAGGCGGTCGCTTATATCTCGGCGGCGATTATGGAAGGTGCACGTGAGGGTAAGACTGTTGCGGAACTGATGAGTTATGGCACGACATTATTGAGTGCCGATGAGGTGATGGAGGGTGTCGCGGATATGATTCACGATGTTCAGGTCGAGGCAACTTTTCCGGACGGGACCAAGCTGGTCACGGTTCACAATCCGATTGTATAGACTTGTTGGAGGCAATAATGAAACCGGGCGAATATTTTCTAGAGGAAGGTGAACTGGAACTTAACCAGGGGCGCGAGAAGATCAAACTGAAAGTTGCCAATACGGGGGATCGGCCCATCCAGGTGGGATCGCATTACCATTTTTATGAAACCAACCCCGCGCTGGACTTTGATCGTGAGGCCAGTAAGGGTTATCGATTGAATATTGCCGCTGGCACCGCGGTGCGGTTTGAGCCCGGGCAATCTCGGGAAGTTGAGTTAGTTGCCTATGCAGGCGATCGCAAGGTTTATGGGTTCAATGGCAAAGTGATGGGGCCACTAGCATGAGTAAAATAAGCAGACAGGCCTATGCAGAAATGTATGGACCGACGAAAGGGGATCGGGTTCGTCTCGCAGATACTGAAATCATTATCGAAGTAGAAGAAGACAAAACCGTTTATGGTGATGAAGTCAAATTCGGTGGTGGCAAGGTTATTCGTGATGGCATGGGCCAAAGCCAGCTCAGTAGCAAGGATGTGGTAGATACTGTCATTACCAACGCTTTAATTCTCGATTACTGGGGGATTATCAAGGCCGATGTGGGGATCAAGGATGGTCGGATTAGTGGCATCGGTAAGGCCGGTAATCCAGATGTGCAACCCGGGGTGGATATCGTAGTTGGACCCGGCACTGAGGCGATTGCCGGTGAAGGTCAGATATTGACAGCCGGTGGCATCGATGCACACATACACTTTATTTGTCCGCAGCAGATCGAAGAGGCCCTGATGTCCGGGGTGACCACAATGCTAGGTGGTGGAACCGGACCGGCGACCGGAACCAATGCCACGACCTGTACCCCCGGACCCTGGAATATCCATCGCATGTTACAGGCTGCTGATGCGTTTCCCATGAACCTTGGATTTCTGGGTAAAGGTAATGCGAGTATGCCACTTGGTTTAGAAGAACAGATCGAAGCTGGCGCAATGGGTCTTAAGTTGCACGAAGACTGGGGTACAACCCCGGCAGCGATCGACAACTGTTTGAATGTGGCCGAAAAGATGGATGTGCAGGTGGCGATCCATACTGATACCCTGAATGAATCGGGTTTTGTTGAAGATACCCTAGCGGCGTTTAAGGATCGTGTAATTCATACTTACCATACAGAGGGTGCCGGTGGTGGCCATGCGCCGGATATCATTAAGGCCTGCGGTGAAGCCAACGTGTTACCGTCGAGTACTAACCCGACCAGACCGTATACGGTGAACACCATTGATGAGCATTTAGATATGCTGATGGTCTGTCATCATCTGGATCCGAATATTGCTGAAGATGTGGCATTCGCCGAGTCACGCATTCGGCGTGAGACGATTGCGGCGGAAGATATCCTGCATGACCTGGGTGCATTTTCCATGATCGCCTCGGATTCACAGGCAATGGGACGTGTCGGTGAAGTGATAAGCCGCACCTGGCAGACGGCGCACAAAATGAAAGTACAACGGGGTAGCCTGGAGCAGGATAACGAGCGGCATGATAATTATCGCGCCAAGCGCTACATAGCGAAATATACAATCAATCCGGCGATTACCCACGGCATTGCCGAACAAGTGGGATCGATTGAAGTGGGGAAACTCGCAGACCTGGTGTTATGGAAGCCCGCCTTCTTTGCTGCCAAGCCTTCACTCATTCTCAAAGGCGGGTTTATTGCCGCGGCGCCGATGGGCGATCCCAATGCCTCGATTCCCACGCCGCAGCCAGTTCATTACCGACCGATGTTTGGCGCTTTTGCCGGTGCCCGAGCCCATACCTGTTTGACCTTTGTCTCACAGGCCGCGCTCAATGCGGGTATTGCTGATCAGCTTGGTTTATCCAAAACAATCAGCGCAGTGAGTGGCACGCGCAGGATCAGAAAGGCCGATATGAAACTTAATGACTACCAACCCAGGATGGAGGTAGACTCGCAAACCTATGAGGTACGGGCCGATGGTCAGTTATTGACGTGTGAACCAGCAGATAGTTTGCCGTTAACGCAAAAGTATTTTCTATTTTAAAGCAAAACAAGAGATATGATTAAAGCGACAGAACTGCTGACAAGTTACGAGAATGACGCGGAGTTATCATTGACACTGCCGTTTGAGCTGCGACAAAAGAGTCGTTTCAAGGCAATGCTGGATAACGGCGATGAAATCGGTTTGATTCTACCAAGAGGAACAATCCTGCGTGGTGGCGATTTTCTAAGAGCTGAAGACGGGTCTGTTATCGTGATACGTGCAGCAGAGGAAACCGTGTCGACGGCTACGATAAACGATCAGCATCTTTTTGCGCGTGCCTGTTATCATTTAGGGAATCGCCACGTTCCTCTGCAAATTGGCGAGAACTGGTTACGTTATTTACATGACCATGTCCTGGATGACATGTTAGCCGGTCTGGGTATTACGGTTACCTGTGAACAAGCCAGCTTTGAGCCAGAACCCGGGGCTTATGGTGGGCATTCACACCAGCATCATCACTAGTTTATGAATCAGACCGATTCTTCATCAAGCTCGGCACTTCGTTTATGGCAGCTAATCAGCCCGGCCTTACCGGTTGGGGCCTACGCCTATTCGCAAGGGTTGGAGTTTGCTATCGATGCACAATGGATTAATAGCAAAACCCAGGTCGAAGAGTGGATAAAAGGGCAAGTTCGGCACAATTTATCTCAGCTGGATATCCCCGTGTTAAAAAAACTCTACTCTGCCTGGCAGACAGGAGATTTTGAGCAGGTCAATGAGTGGGCGCAATTTTTGATTGCCGCGCGTGAATCCAGCGAACTGATGGCTGAGGATTTGCATCTGGGGCGAGCCCTGGCGACCTTACTGCATGAACTGGATGTTCCCTATGCCGTGGAATATAAATCATCGAATAACGCATGTTATGCCGTGTTACTTTCATTAGCTGCCGTACATTGGCAGATCCCGCTTGCTGAAATTGCGCGCGGCTATTTATGGTCATGGTGTGAAAATCAGGTCGCGGCGGCAATAAAGCTGGTTCCATTGGGTCAAACCGATGGTCAGAAAATTTTAATATCAGCTGCAGAAGTGATTCCTGATGCTGTAGCACGCGGTCTCGAAATTGTAGAGGAAGAGATCGGCATGTTGGCGCCGGGTGTTGCCATTGCCAGTGCTTTACATGAAACTCAATATTCAAGATTGTTCAGGTCATAATTTTTTAAGGTAGTTGGAGTTATAGATGTCAAATCAAGCAATGTCTGATCAGGTTTTACGCGTCGGTGTGGGTGGACCGGTTGGTTCGGGGAAAACAGCATTGGTAGAGGCGTTATGTAAATCTATGCGTGATCGTTTTAATATTGCGGTGGTCACTAACGATATCTATACGAAAGAAGATGCGCAGTTTTTAATAAAACACTCTGCTCTGTCAGAAGATCGCATCATTGGTGTAGAAACAGGGGGTTGCCCGCATACCGCGATTCGAGAAGATGCCTCGATGAACCTGGCAGCAGTGGCAGAGCTTAATCAGCGCTTTGCGAATCTTGATTTGGTATTGGTCGAGAGCGGCGGTGATAATCTTAGTGCGACCTTCAGTCCCGAACTCTCCGATTTGACAATTTACGTGATTGACGTTTCTGCTGGCGATAAAATTCCGCGCAAAGGCGGGCCGGGGATAACCAAGTCTGATCTACTCGTGATTAACAAGATCGATCTTGCCCCACATGTAGGTGCCTCCCTGGAAGTGATGGACAGGGATGCTAAAAAGATGCGGGGTGATCGTCCCTTCGTATTTTCAAACCTTAAATCAGGTCAAGGCCTGACTACGATAGAAGAATTTATTATTAACAAGGGTATGCTTGCTGCCTAGTGTTGTATTTAAATCTACTCATTCGTTTTCATACCACAAATACAAGATAAAACCGCACCATTATGCGGCACCCTTATAGTGCGCCCGCACTATCATCGACCATTTCGTATATGGCGTTTTCTTTACATTGTCGATAACCCACTGTATTCATTAGCAAAATAAGGTTGGCACACGGTTTGCTCTTAAGCGGGCAGAAGTCGTGTTTTTGTTCACGTAATCACTGGGAGGAGGGAATACTCCCTAAATTGTGAACTTCACAAATACACACTGATGATTTTGGACTTGGTACTTACAAACATTAACTACTTGGGAGTAGACACAATGAAATTGAAAAAACTAAACCTAACCGCTGCAGCTTTGGCCGTTTCTGTTGCTATGGGTTCTAGCCTGGCAACAACTGAAAGTGCACAGGCAGAAATGTCTTACAACATCGGCGTACATTCAAAATACCTGCTGCGCGGTATTTTTGAAGAAAATACTGGTACTGCAGTTCAAGGTGGTGCGGATTACAGTGATGGCGGTTTTTACGCTGGCTGGTGGTTCTCTAGCTTGAGTTATAACTATGAAGCGCCTGCAGATACTAAAACCGATGTGACGGGTTTCGAGAATGACTTTTATGCAGGCTACGCAGGTAGCATCACAGACACAATCGGTTACGACGTTGGTTTAATCCAGTACGTTTATGTGAATGTTGATGATTCTGATTTGCTGGAAGCAACAGGCACCATGACCTTTGGTGATTTTTATGTCGGACTTCAGTACCTGCTATCTGATGGCTGGTGGGGTAACGCCGGTGATATTTACTGGAAAGCTGGCTGGGGTACCGAAGTTGGTGGCGGTGTAAACCTTGCCCTGGATTATGGTTACTACACCTATGAAGACGATGACAACAGTGAACTCGGTACAGCTACAACTAGCACATCTGGATTCCGTCATCTGAATGTGACTGCTTCAAAAGAAGTCATGAAGGGTGTTGACGCCTATGTTCAGTATACCTTTGCTGGTGAAGATCGTGCCGGTGTTGAGTATAACGACTCAATGGTTGCTGGTATTACCTACGGCTTCTAATAAAGCAAAATAACTGCAGAGCAGGCGGCTGTTTGCTTAACAGCCGCCGTGTTCTTAAAAATATACTTATTATGGAGGTTCAAATGCGTAACTGGTTAACAAAAGTAGCGCAAGTCACGGTCGCCAGTATAGTCATGCTTGGTTTTACCGTTTCAGCAAAGGCTGCTGATACGATTAAGGTTGGAGTACTTCATTCCCTGTCCGGAACGATGGCAATTAGTGAAACTACTCTGAAAGACACCGTCTTAATGATGATCGACGAGCAAAACAAAAAGGGTGGAGTGATGGGTAAAAAGCTGGAGGCCGTCGTTGTAGACCCGGCTTCTAACTGGCCACTGTTTGCGGAGAAGACTCGCGAACTGATTTCACAAAAGGGCGTTGATGTTATTTTCGGTTGCTGGACATCAGTTTCTCGTAAATCAGTATTACCCGTAATCGAAGAGCTGAATGGACTATTGTTCTATCCTGTTCAGTATGAAGGTGAAGAATCTTCCAAGAACGTTTTCTATACTGGTGCGGCACCAAACCAGCAGGCCATCCCTGCAGTTGACTACCTGATGAATGAAGTAGGTGTCAAGCGTTGGGTCCTGGCAGGTACAGACTATGTTTATCCCCGTACTACTAATAAGATTCTAGAGGCTTATCTGAAAGCCAAAGGCGTTGCTGCCAAAGATATCATGATCAACTACACTCCATTTGGGCACTCTGACTGGCAGAGTATTGTATCGGATATCAACAAGTTCGGATCTGCAGGCAAGAAAACCGCGGTCGTTTCAACTATCAATGGTGATGCTAACGTGCCTTTCTACAAGGAACTGGGTAACCAGGGTATTTCTGCTGAAGATATTCCGGTAGTTGCCTTCTCAGTCGGTGAAGAAGAACTATCAGGTATCGATACCAAACCACTGGTTGGCCATCTGGCTGCCTGGAATTACTTTATGTCTGTTGATTCAAAGGAAAACGAAGCATTCATTAAGTCATGGCATAAATTCATTAAGAATAAGAAGCGTGTAACTAATGATCCTATGGAAGCGACAGCGATTGGTTTCAAAATGTGGGTGAAGGCCGTTGAAAAGGCCAAGTCAACGGATACTGACAAGGTTGAACAGGCGATGATCGGTATCGAGGTGCCTAACATGACAGGTGGTATAGCGAAGATGTTGCCGAACCATCACCTGACCAAGCCAGTACTGATTGGCGAAATTCAGGAAGACGGTCAGTTTGAAGTTGTCTGGAAAACTGATGGTACGGTCCCTGGTGATGCCTGGTCAGATTTCTTACCAGGTAGTAAGGACGTTGTTTCCGATTGGGTTAAACTCAAGTGCGGTAATTACAACACTAAGACCAAGAAGTGCTCAGGCCAAAACTACTAATCCTGCTCAACCCCCCAGTCAGCTAATCGGCTGGCTGGGGTTTTTTAATAACTTAATCAAACAAGTTGAATTTTTACCTATTAGACAAAATAGGCTTTGACTGAATCCCATAAATCAGACAACAATGTTGTATGCAAAAAATAAATAGATAAATCACGATGCAACATAAACCATTCATAAAAATTATTGCCTTGCTATTTCTGGCAATGACATTTGCATCCGGCCTGATTAATGCTGAAGAGGTGGCTAGCGAAAATGCTGAGTCCAGTCAGCCGATGACCTTTGAGCAGGCGGCCGCAGAATTAACCAAAAAGGTCAATTTCCGACAGCAGGAAGAAAATCTGGTGCGCCTCGCTAGTTATGAAGATGAGCGAGTCTACGATATTTTATATTCATACTCAGAAAATACATTATTTTACATCAAGGAAACGAAACAACTGGTTTCCGCAATTAACGTTGGCGACAGCTATAAAGTCACCGTAATCATGACCGGTGAAGTGCTGGATAGAACATCGAAAAGGGGTTTAAAGAAAGTAAAGTCGAAAAACAGCCTGCGAAAAAAAGCCAGTGAATATGTTGCTATATTAGCATTGAAGAGTCCTAAAGTTGATATTCGTAAATCCGCCCTGTATGAAGTTATCGAAGAAGTTGATGAACCAACCTACTCCATCCTGGTTGAGCTGAAAGAAAAGGAAACGAATGAAGAGATACGTGAGCTTATCCAGGTTGGCATGGCGATGTGGGAAATTAATGCCGATGATCAGGCAACGCGGCTTCAGGCTATTGCTACTTTATCGGAGAGCCTGATCCCGGAAGTTCGGGTCAAGTTAGCCGGATTAACCGGGAAATATTCATCTGGCGAATACATTGAAACTGATCAGGCCGTACGCGTTGCCGTGACTCAGGCCCTGAATAAAATTGATGATCGTATCAGCTTCTTTGGGTTTCTTGATAACGTGGTTTTCGGTTTAAGCCTGGGCTCGGTCCTGTTATTAATTGCGATTGGCCTGGCGATAACTTTTGGTGTCATGGGCGTGATTAACATGGCCCATGGTGAGTTAATGATGATTGGCGCCTATACCGCCTTTGTCGTGCAGCAGCTATTACCATCACATATCGGTCTGTCAGTCTTTGTTGCCATACCGCTGGCTTTTCTCGTATCGGCAATGTTCGGGATTGCTATTGAACGTTTCGTCATTCGTTATATGTATGGCCGACCGTTAGAAACATTACTCGCGACGTTTGGTATCAGCCTTATGTTGCAACAGTTGGTACGGGTTATCTTTGGACCGACTAACCAGGCAGTGGAAACACCTCTGTTTATGAGTGGCTCCCTGGAGATCAATCCAGTTTTCGCCATCACCTATAATCGCCTTTATATCTTTATCTTCAGCATCATGGTCCTGCTGGCCCTGATCTATATCCTGAAAAGAACAAGACTGGGCTTGCAGGTTCGCGCGGTTTCACAAAATCGTGCCATTGCAAGAGCGATGGGGGTACGTTCGGAATGGGTGGACGCCCTGACCTTTGGTCTGGGCGCAGGTATTGCCGGTATCGCCGGCGTTGCCTTGAGTCAATTAACCAACGTCGGTCCCAATCTTGGCCAGTCTTATATTATCGATTCTTTCATGGTCGTGGTGTTCGGGGGGGTTGGTAACCTGTGGGGGACCTTCGTCGCTGCCATGTCACTGGGTGTGATTAGCAAGTTTATGGAGCCCTGGGCCGGAGCGGTGCTCGCCAAGATCCTGGTGCTGGTATTTATTATATTATTCATCCAGAAAAAACCTCGGGGTCTATTCCCGCAAAAAGGTCGAGCAGCGGAGAGTTAAATGAGCTATCGATCTTTTACCATGGAGTTACTCAAAGATGACCGCGGCGGCAAGATCCTTCTATCGATATTGCTGGCCTTGATTATTTTAATTCCGAGTTTGAATTTATTCGTTTCAGAAGGTTCTTTTTTCCATATATCGACATACACCCTGACATTATTGGGTAAGTATTTATGTTACGCATTACTAGCTGTTGCGCTTGATCTGGTCTGGGGCTATTGCGGTATCTTAAGTCTTGGCCATGGTGCCTTTTTTGCGCTGGGTGGTTATGGCATGGGTATGTACCTGATGCGCCAGATTGGTGACCGTGGTGTTTATGGGAATCCCGAGTTACCAGATTTCATGGTATTTCTGAACTGGAAAGAGCTTCCCTGGTTCTGGCACGGCTTTGATATGTTCTGGTTTGCCATGCTGATGGTGATTCTAGTGCCAGGCATCCTTGCCTTTGTCTTCGGCTGGCTGGCCTTTCGTTCACGGGTGACCGGTGTCTACCTGTCGATCATGACCCAGGCATTGACCTATGCCCTGTTGCTGGCCTTTTTCAGAAACGAAATGGGGTTTGGTGGTAACAATGGCCTCACTGACTTTAAAGACATCCTTGGTTTTGATTTACAGGCCGATGCGACCCGGGCCGTGTTGTTTATCGCTTCAGCGACGGCATTGGCGCTGGGTTATTTACTGTGTCGTTATATTGTGACGTCGAAACTGGGGCGTGTGGTCGTGGCGATTCGTGATGCCGAAGATCGAACCCGTTTCATTGGTTATAAAGTCGAAAGTTTCAAACTCTGGGTATTTGTCATCTCCGCGATACTGGCCGGGATTGCCGGCGCCCTGTACGTTCCCCAGGTAGGCATCATCAATCCAGGTGAATTTTCACCACTCAATTCTATTGAATTAGTGGTTTGGGTAGCAGTGGGAGGTCGTGCCACTTTATATGGTGCAGCCCTGGGTGCGGTTGCCGTCAATTATGGCAAGACGTATTTTACCGCGGTTTTACCCGAGTTATGGTTATTCGCGCTTGGCGCGCTGTTTATTATTGTTACCGTCTTCATGCCCAAGGGTGTGATCGGCCTGTGGGGACAGATACGCGATAAAAAAGCTGAAAGAAAGCGACCGGGACCCACTGCGGATAATAGCGACTCTGACGCAGGGGGCCAGCAGTAATGCGTGAACTGGATCGGCTCAGAGAAGTCATGCGCAGGGACAGGGTCTTCGATTTTGTCGCGGAAAAGCGTATGCCGTTTATGGCAGGTCGTCATGCAGTTGTACCCGGTGAGGTGGATATTTCACATGGCACGATTCTCTACGTTGAAGATATCACTGTCAGTTTCGACGGGTTCAAGGCCCTCAATGATCTGACTTTATACATTAACGATGGTGAGCTACGTTGCATCATCGGACCTAATGGTGCGGGTAAGACCACGATGATGGATGTGATTACCGGCAAGACCCGGCCAGACTCGGGCGTTGCTTATTTTGGTCAGACCATGGATCTGACCCGGATGAGTGAATATGAGATCGCCCATGCCGGGATAGGGCGTAAATTTCAGAAACCGACTATTTTTCCATTTCATACAATTTACCAGAACCTGGAGCTGGCCATGGCAGCAGACAAACGCGTTTGGCCCACCTTATTTGCAAAGCTAACTGCTGAACAGCAGGGGCGTATTGATGAGGTCATGGAGATCATTGGTCTGCAGGTATTAAGAGACCAGGAGGCCGCCTCCCTGTCCCATGGTCAGAAACAATGGCTCGAGATCGGGATGTTATTAATGCAGCAACCACGGCTGTTATTGGTTGATGAGCCGGTGGCCGGTATGACGCATCAGGAAATGGATAAAACCGCGGAGTTACTCAAGCGGCTTGCCGGTGATCACTCGGTTGTGGTGGTGGAGCATGACATGGATTTTGTCCGTTCGATTGCCGAGACCGTCACTGTTTTGCATGAAGGTTCAGTGCTTGCAGAGGGCTCCATGGATGAGGTGCAGAATGACCCACGTGT
This sequence comes from Thioalkalispiraceae bacterium, assembly GCA_050117915.1. Lineage (GTDB taxonomy): Bacteria > Pseudomonadota > Gammaproteobacteria > UBA6429 > Thiohalophilaceae > SZUA-24. The sequence goes on from JASFLV010000052.1 coordinate 11,005, forward strand.
TATCGAAGTCTATCTGGGGGAATAACCAGTGCTGAGTCTTGATAAGGTCAATCAATACTATGGCGGCAGTCATACCCTCTGGGATATGAGCTTTGAGATTGAAGCAGGCAGCTGTGTCTGTTTGATGGGACGTAATGGTGTGGGTAAAACGACTGTCCTGAAAGCCATTATGGGCCTGTTACCGATTGAGAGCGGTCGTATCACTTTTAAACAGCAACTGATTAGTGGTAAACCGGCCGAGTTACGCTCCCGGCTTGGAATAGGCTATGTTCCGCAGGGTCGGGAGATCTTCGGTCAACTGACGGTGGAGGAGAACCTGAAAATTGGTTTAACTTCCAGGGCGGATAAATCCAAGGAGATCCCGGAACGGATTTTCGAATTGTTTCCGGTCCTGAAAAAAATGCTGAATCGCCGCGGTGGCGATTTGTCCGGGGGGCAGCAACAGCAACTTGCGATCGGTCGGGCGTTAGCACTGGAGCCATCAATACTTATCCTGGATGAACCGACTGAAGGTATTCAGCCCAATATCGTGCAGGAGATTGGTGATATTATTATTCGCCTGAATAAAGAAGAAAATATTACGGTCTTACTCGTGGAGCAGAAATTACCCTTTGCCAGGCGTGTCGGAGAACAGTTTATCGTTCTGGATCGGGGCAGAAGGGTTGCCGTTGGCGATATGGCCCAGCTCAATGAGGACCTCATCCAGCAATATCTAACAGTCTGATACATTCATCACACCCATTTCATCTTTCCCTCCGACCTTAAACCTGGTCTTTAAAATCCATTAATAACTGCACAATGATGGTGCATGCACCGTGTTGGATCCTGTGATTCACGCACTAAACGGGTGCAAGGCAGACCTCTCTTTCAAATAACTTATTGTAATTATTGGAAAAAAAG
>JASFLV010000053.1:0-11858 GCA_050117915.1 Thioalkalispiraceae bacterium
GCTATCGGCCCATTCGCCCATGGGTGAAGCGGGTGTGATGGGGTAGATTGCAATAACCTCATTAGTCAGGTGGGCGATGGTCGCAGCGGCCTGATTGCCGTCAATGGTGACTGTCTTATTCACTAGCTCTCCTGGATGTAACCTGTGTAATTGTCTAACTATAGTTGGCGATCATTACCGCTGTGAAGTGATCAGGATCAGACAACTCGATGGTGGTCTGTTATTAGCAGATACCCCGCTATCATGTATAATCCCCCTCCAAAATTAGGAGTTTGAAATGTCTGAGATAAACAAAGTCGTGTTGGCGTATTCAGGTGGTCTGGATACATCGATTATCTTGAAATGGTTACAGGATACTTACCAGTGTGAGGTTGTCACTTTTACTGCCGATATCGGTCAGGGTGAGGAAGTTGAGCCAGCACGCGCCAAGGCTGAGGCAATGGGTGTAAAAGAGATCTTTATCGAGGATCTCCGTGAAGAATATGCCCGTGATTATGTCTTTCCAATGTTCCGGGCAAACACAATCTATGAGGGTGAATACCTGTTAGGCACCTCAATCGCAAGGCCGTTGATTGCCAAGCGCCTGGTAGAGATCGCAGCGCAAACGGGTGCTGATGCTATTTCCCATGGTGCGACAGGTAAAGGTAATGACCAGGTACGGTTTGAACTCGGCGCCTATGCGTTAAGCCCCAATATTCAAGTGATTGCTCCCTGGCGGGAATGGGATCTCAATTCACGCGAGAAGCTGATGAATTATGCTGAGCAGCATAATATTTCGGTCGATTTCAAGAAAGGTAAAAAATCACCCTATTCCATGGACGCGAACCTGTTACACATCTCCTATGAAGGCGGAATTCTTGAAGATCCCTGGGCTACCGCCGAAGCGGATATGTGGCGCTGGACGGATTCGCCCGAGGATGCCCCGGATGATCCGACTATCCTGGAACTCGAGTATAAGCAGGGTGATATCGTTGCCATCAACGGCAAAGAGATGTCGCCCGCCGAAGTGATGGAATATCTGAACCGCGTTGCTGGCAAGAATGGTGTCGGTCGTGCAGACATAGTCGAGAACCGATATGTGGGGATGAAATCCCGTGGTTGTTATGAAACACCCGCCGGAACGGTCATGCTCAAGGCACACCGTGCAATCGAATCACTGACTCTGGATCGTGAAGTTGCGCACCTCAAAGATGAGTTAATGCCAAAATACGCAAATCTCATTTACAACGGTTACTGGTGGGCACCGGAACGTTTGATGATGCAGGAAATGATCGATGCATCACAACAATCTGTAAACGGGACAGTACGAGTCAGGCTGTATAAAGGTAACGTCATTATCGAAGGGCGTAAGTCTGATTCCGATAGTTTATTTGATGAAGCTATCGCAACCTTTGAAGATGATGCAGGGGCGTATGATCAAAAAGATGCAGCCGGTTTTATCAAGCTTAATGCTTTGAGAATGCGGATTGCTGCGATGCGGAAGCATAAATAAAAAAAGCCGGCTAAAAGCCGGCTTTTGTCTTTATCCAGGGTTAACTTTTTCTTTAATCCAGTAATCAATACTCACGTAACGCCCGCCACCATAGAAGAATAGCACCAGCAACATCAAAAAATAGGTTGCGGCAAATTCAATACCGTTTTTGAGTATGGTGACACTACCGTGTTCGGTAATCCACTTGTAGTTACTATGTTCCTTCAAAATCTCGCGTGCTTTGTCGCGTCTTTGTGCTGCGCCCTCGATTTTATCCATACGCCACTCCCATGGAACAGTCAGTGTCGTTTCAGGAAGAACATGCCAGCCATTTTGCCAGTGAGCTGTTGTGGCGGCGACAATCATAGTGAACATCAGCGGTATCGCAGCATAGCGTGTTGCCAAACCGATAAGGATCGCAATACCACCAAGAAATTCGGTGAAACCTGCGAGGATGGCCATCAGGTAGGGAAAGGGCATACCCAGGGAGTGTTCAAACCATAGGGAAGTATTCTCAAGATTTGTGATTTTTCCAAAACCAGCAATGATTAATATCGGTGCAAGAAAAATTCTAAGTAGCAGGGGCGCAAGAAAGTCTAGCTGTCGTGTCTTATCCAGCAGGGACTGGATGTTTAATAAGAAGTTCATGTCTCTCTCCTGTTGTTGTTGTATGTCTTTAGACAGGATTACGTAGAAATGTTCACTCCAAGGATGACATCTCGGGTCTTTAAATCGTGCAGGATTTGCAGGCCACCCTGAATAACAACATCTGGGTTTGGATGATTAAGCTGTTCAGCGATTTGGTTGAGAATGTCTTTGCTGGTTAAGTCTTTATCATGACTAATCATTTGTAGCATGTGTGCAGTAACGGCATTAACTTCAAGAAAATGCACGTCATCATGTCTATCGCGATAGACAATCAGATGCGTTGGTTGCTCGCCAGGTTGGTCAGGTAAAAATTCTTCCGAAATTTGATGCACGGGATAGCTATAACTAAGCGGCCATGCCGTAGGTGATAAAACCGGTATCCCTTCTAGTAATTCTCCATTCACATCGACCTTGGAAAAATCGATCTCCGTATCCGTGACCGTCAGGGCAAGCTCTACCCATTCATAGTGAGCCAGCTCCTGCATAAAAGGAAAATCGTCTTGTTGCGGTTGTCTTTCGTGCATCAGATATTTGAGAAATTCACGGGGCATCTCCTGGAATAAGGGTGTTGCTGCTTCATGGTGCTCAAAATAGTCACGGATCATCCGCTGCCATTTTTCGTCACCGCTGATTGCTCTTAGTACAGGAAAGGCATTTGACATGAACCCCTCGACATTGTTGTATAACAACTCGTTATAGATGTTCATGTGTCGGGCTTCAATATCCTGCGGCGCAGGATGTTTTACCGGATTGCGTACATGTCGAGTAAACTGGTATTGCAAGTCTTTAAAAGACGGTTGCTCAGACTTGTTGTGCATGTGAGTTGCCTTCACCTTCGACTCGCCATTTGTTTTGGAAAGCGTGGATGGTGTCGATCTCCCGGAGTAGTTCAGGAATAGGAGGAATGTTGAAGTCACGCTCGAGGAGCGTAGGGATGATGCCATACATCTCGTAGGTCTTGTCGAGCAGATCCCAGACCGGGTCAATCACATCGGCTCCATGGGTATCGACTTTCAGGTCCTCGGCTTCATCATAATGACCGGCTATATGGATATAAGCAATCCGCTCACTGGGGATTGCCTTGAGAAATTCGTGAGGGTCATAGTGATGATTGATACTGTTCACGTAGATATTGTTCACATCCAGTAACAGCTGACAATCCGCTTCCTCGAGAACGGCGTTGAGAAATTCTATCTCCTCCATCTGTTTACCAGGAGCGGCGTAATAAGACACGTTCTCCATGGCGATGGGTTGTTCCAGAATGTCCTGTACACGTCGGATCCGTTCAGCGACATAGTGTATGGCTTCTTCGGTGAAAGGAATGGGCATCAGGTCATAAAGGTGGCCATCATCACTACAATAACTCAGATGCTCACTATATAGACGCACGTCATGCTCTTTTAGAAAGCGTTTGAGTTTGTGCAGGAATGCTTCGTCTAAGGGGGCAGGTGAACCGATGGAAAGGGATAAGCCATGGCAAACGAAGTCATGTTGTTCGGTATAACTTCGAAACAGCTTACCCATGCTTCCCCCGATACCTATCCAGTTTTCGGGAGCCACTTCCAGAAAGTTCACTTGCGAAGGAAAGGGGTCTGCGAGCGAGCGCATTATGTCTCGTCGCAGACCGAGTCCTGCGCCATGAAAACGATATTGATTAGTATTCATGGTTGCTTAGCCAGTGTGATTAGTTGCTACCACCACACTTGCCTTCGCCGCATTTACCTTCTTTCTTGTCGGCTTTTTTCTTGTCATCGCCGCACTTACCTTCACCACACTTACCTTCGCCGCACTTACCTTCTTTGTCTTTAGCATCGGCTTTTTTACCTTCACCACACTTACCTTCACCACACTTGCCTTCCTTCTCGGCAACTTGCATGTAGCCGCTTTCAAGCTCAGACATGGCAAATGGATTCTCACCAGCAGGGGCTGCCGAGGCAATATTGCTGGCTGCCATAGAGACAGCGAAAGTAGTACCAATTGCGATTGATAATGGTTTCAGGGTTTTGTTTTGTTTAGACATTGTCGTTCTCTCCGTAGTTAGGAAGTTATTGGCCATCCCTCTTTATCAAATCCTGTTGCGCGTAAGGGATAGCCAGAATACGCTTCAGGGTCCTGGTTGGAGTCAACCGAAATCCATTGATTTTTAATATGTAATTTCTTTGAATAACGATTTTACGTAAAGTTCCAGGAAAATATAGCTGATGGGGACAGATTTTATAGAAATGTTAGAAACTGTCTTGATAGTCACACTTGAGATGGATTAAGTGGCGGGTTAATCGGTCGTTTTTTCTTCAAATGGACACAGGTCTTCCAGTATGCAGCTGCCACAGCGGGGTTTTCTGGCGATGCAGGTATAGCGGCCATGTAAAATTAGCCAGTGGTGTGCATCGTGTAGGTAGGTTTTGGGAACATTTTTTAGGAGGTTTTGTTCCACTTCCAGTACATTTTTACCGGGGGCGATGCCGAGTCGATTGCTCACCCGGAAGATATGGGTGTCCACGGCAATGGTGGGTTGCCCAAAGGCGGTGTTGAGGATCACATTTGCGGTTTTTCTTCCGACACCAGGTAGAGCCTCCAGGGAGGCCCTGTCTTGCGGAACTTTACCCTTATGTTTGTCTAATAAAATATGACAGGTTTTGATGACATTTTTGGCCTTGGTATTAAACAGGCCGATGGTCTTGATATATTTCCGTACCCCTGCTTCTCTCAGGTCGAGCATTTTTTGTGGCGTCCCGGCCACCTTGAATAGCTCCTTGGTGGCTGCGTTGACGCTCTTGTCCGTGGCCTGGGCAGAAAGCATGACCGCAATCAACAGCTGAAAAGGTGTCTTGTAGACAAGTTCTGTGGTGGGTTTGGGGTTATTTGATTTCAGGCGTTTAAATATTTCTCGGATATTTTTCTGGGATGTCATCAATGTCAAACCTGGGCATATTCTTGCAGTTTCTCCCTGTATTTTCCTAATTTCTTGCCAAAGAGTAAAGCCAGGATGTTGTAATCATCTTTTGTAAATCGAACTTTCGGATTATTTTTGTTAGCTGTAAACCAGGTTGTAAGTTCATCCAGTTTAATCACATCACATTGTATTCGCTGTTTTCCGCTTATTCGGTTGAGTTCTACTCCTGTTCCAGAAAAAATCACCAGAGAAAAAACCGGCCAGTTATTAAGATTATGGTGCTTTAGCAGGCTGACAAGCGATTTTCTGGCTCGTTCTGCTGCCATACATGTATTAGGAATGATGTGGGAGCGCTGGTTGTTGTAGACAAGCCAGCCTGCATCACCATTGTACGAAATTGCTCCAGTAACAGTTTTTTCGGTGATGGTTACCAATCCTAGATTGCTACAAAGGACAACGACATCTAATGGACTTTTAGCCTTGACGATGGCCATTTTTCCTCTGTCGAAAAAAGCATCAACTTGCTTTCCAGCAAGGTTTTCGAGTTTTTTTATTAAGCGATTATTGCCAGTAAATGGTTTCATCTCGCTTGTGGCGTTAATGTTACCACTTTGATTATTATCATATGTGTATTCATCATCGGAAATCGCAATTCCAAAATTTGATTGTTGCAGAGTAAGTAGTTTCTGCTCAGATTCAGTTAGCCATTCTTTAAAGCGTTGATAGTTTTGCGTTGCAAAGACTTCATGATCCTCTAGAAAACCTGTTTCATGATTATACTGATATTCAGGGAAACTAAGCTCTATAGATATACACCCCTGACCAAACCTTTTCTCACCAGTTAATGTCCCGCTAAGCATGCTTGCTTTTTTGTTAGCGCGCCTGAGTTCAAGGTTCTTTTTACTAAGAATAGACACTGGTATATCGGAACTGTTAGTCCAAATCTCTAGCGAATCAGAGCGTATGTATGCGAATAGATGAGATCCAGGTTTGATATGCATCTCTTCCAGTCCGCCAACATAATTGAGTTCTGTAAAGACCTGGCCGATATGGCCAGAACTTATTGCAGAAGTGATGAATTGTGCAGAAGGTGGTGAAAGAGCAGTTCTATTGGCGATTTCATCAATCCATTTTAAGGCATCATTATGGAATCGGTATTGAAACTGGAATTTTTGCACAACATTTTTCTGGTAGCTCTTTGAGCCAAATTTACAGCGGTATTTGTAAGCTTTATCGTAAAAATCCACACAAATATGTTCTTGCTCATCGAGTGTCTCGGAATCAATATTTTTATAACTCCGGTGTAATTCAGATCTGGCTGGTCTTGCTATTAGCAGGATAGTGAATATCAATATGCTAATACTCACTATTAAACCGATGACAATTAGTACCAGGGGATGGCTAAACGAGAGGTTATTCAATACTGGTAAATTGTTGTATTGTTGCGGCTGGATATAAAAGCTACTGACCGCAGCTAAACTGGCAAATAGTATTAAAAAAGTAATGATGATTCTCATATACGTCCATGCATGTAGTTTCCTAGCCGGACTAGTATACGAGTTATAACACAGTAATATTAAGCAGTATTATGTTGCAGTTTGTTGCAGGCTTTCGCTAACCGGTTGTTTTAAGCGATTATCAATTACATTTTTAAGGGCAATGATCAATCCTAAACCGATAAATGCACCTGGTGGTAAAATCACCAACAGGAAACCATCGTAATTTTCAAACAAGGTCAGTTTTACTACTTCTGCACCTTCACCGAATAAGAGATTCATTTGCTGGAACAAGGTGCCAAAGCCGATGATTTCTCTAAATGCGCCGAGCAACACCAAGACTGTAGTAAAGCCCAGGCCCATGAAGAAACCATCACTGACGGAGTGGAAAACAGTGTTTTTCGAGGCAAAGGCTTCGGCGCGGGCAATGATTAAGCAGTTGGTCGTAATCAATGCTACGAAAAGACTGATAGTTAAATATAGATTATAGAAATAGGCCTGCATCAGAATTTTAATAATCGTCACTGCAACGGCAATAACTACAACGAAGACGGGAATTCGGATTTCTGAGCGGACATATTTGCGTACCAGGGAAACAGTTGCATTTGAGACAATTAAAACCAACATAGTGGCGAGACCAAGCCCAAGGGCATTTACGACCTTGCCTGAGACCGCCAACAGGGGGCAAAGACCGAGTAATTGCACGGTGGCCGGATTGTTTTTCCAGAGCCCCTGGTTAATGATGTCTTGATATGAACTCATAATTAATCGAATAAATTCTCGCGGTTGACTGCAAAATACTTTAGTACATTGTGGGTCGCCTTTACAACAGCTCGTGAGGTGATCGTCGCACTGGTAATCTGATCGAATTCACCACCATCAGCACGTACCCGCCAATCCTTACTTTCTGGGGTGTTCAGCGACTTGCCATTGAAAATATTGATCCACTCAGACTTATTAGCATCAATAGCATCACCTAACCCTGGTGTTTCCAGATGTTCAGTAACACGAACACCTGCCAGTTGGCCATTCATATTGACCGCAACAAGTAAACGAATCTTGCCACTGTATCCATCAGGTGCAATTGCTTCGATGATGGCAGCCACAGGTTGATTATTTTTACGTGCGCGATAGACAGTCATTTGTTTATCACGAGCAAGTAAGGGATCAGTCACCGTAATCGTATCGGTATCCAGGTCATTGTCATGCTGTTCCGGGGAGATAAGCTGGTGTAGCTTTTCAAGTTTGTAGTTGCGTTTATTATCAACAACACGTTGTTGTGTCTGCTCGAAGGTGAAGGCAACAATGGCTGTTCCGATAATTGCAAACAGGCCTAGAATGGTAGCATTGGTAAGCATATTTTTTGATATAGAGGACATGCAAAATTACCTAATCGTCATTATGGCCAAACACACGTGGCTGTGTGTAGTAATCAATGGTCGGTACTGCGATGTTCATCAACAATACACCAAATGCAACACCGTCGGGATAATTACCCCAGGTTCGAATTACGAAGGTGATAATACCGATACCCATTCCGTAAATTATGCGTCCACGTGGCGTGGTACTAGCAGACACAGGGTCGGTGGCGATAAAGAAGGCACCAATCATACTGGCACCACCTAATAGATGAAACAGCGGATCAGGATGAATCTGGTCATTATATAAATAGGCAATACTCGATAATAGTGCCAGGGTGCCAAGCATGGCCACAGGTATCTGCCAGCTGATGACACGCTTATAGAGCAAAAACAGACCACCCATCAGAAACATCAGGCTTATCCAGTCCCAGCCCGTTCCAAAGTAGCCACTGAGCTGAACAAAGCTACTTTCAATTTCGCTAATACTCTTACCGAGCCCGGTCTGTACTTCAACGACATCAAGCGGGGTTGCTTGCGTTAAAATGTCATAGCTAATCTCGGCAGGTAACTCAGCAAAGAAGTTATAGCGAAGATTATCCATAAAACCGATGGCATAGCCGCTATCGCTTTGCGCCGGTAACCAGGCAGTCATTTGTTTAGGAAAGGCAATCAATAATACGACATAACCTGCCATCGCTGGATTAAACGGGTTATAACCCAGGCCACCATAAAGATGTTTGGCAAAAATAATTGCAAACGAGGTTGCCAGAATGGGTATCCACCATGGCAAGATCGGTGGCAGGGCAAAAGCGATTAACAAAGCGGTAACCAGGGCACTACCATCAGTCAGGTAAGGTAACAGGGCGCGTTTGCGCAAACGCAACATCAATGCTTCAGTTGAAAAAGCAGCAATAATACAGAGTGTTGCATTGATTAAAATGCCCCAACCAAAAAAATAAATATAAGCAATCATGGCCGGGATCAGCGCAACGATTACCAGTAGCATCACTCTGGTGACACTATTACTAAACAGTGTGTGCGGTGATGTATGGATTGGGGTCACTCTTTGGCTTCCTTTTCTTTATTTTCATTGTTTACAGGCTGGGCTTCTTTCTTTGCCTTGACTCTGGCGAGGGCAGCAGCGATGGCATCCTGTTGATCAGCATTTTCCTGGGATTTTTTCAGCAATTCTTTCTTCTTGCGTCTGCGTTCCTCATCTTCCTGTTTCTTTCGCTCAGCACGGTACTGGTTAAACTCATGACGTTGCCGTGCGATGTCCGATTTTCTCCGGTCGCGTTCCTGGGCACTAATCTCAGTTTTTGCAAAGCGGTAATAATGAACAAGCGGGATATGACTGGGACATACATAGGTACAGCAACCACATTCAATACAATCGAACAGATTATACTGTTGAGCTTTTTCGAGATCCTTGGCGCGCGCATGCCAGTATAACTGCTGCGGTAACAGGTTGGCCGGGCAAACCCGAGCACATTCACCGCAACGAATACAGGGCATGACAGCTGCTTCGTTTGGTAAATCCTCTTCAGTAATTGTCAAAAGACAATTTGTTGTTTTTAGAACAGGTGACTCAGCTTCTGAAACTTCAAACCCCATCATGGGACCACCCATGACCAGGCGTTCCATTTTGTGTGACTGTAACTCGGCCTGGCGTAGTACGGTTTTCATGGAAGTACCGAGGCGTACTTCATAGTTATTGGGTTTATCCACCGCACTCCCAGTTACGGTAACAATTCGCGATATCAGAGGCTGTCCTTTCAAAACAGCATGACCCACTGCTGCAGCCGTACCAACATTGTGTACCACGATACCGTTGTGTACCGGTAGTTGGTTGGCAGCAAGCTCGATGCCGGTCAGAGTCTTAATCAATTGTTTTTCACTTCCCGCCGGATAGATAGTCGGGATCGTAACAATTTCGATGATTGTTTTTTCCTGCCGCGTCAGTGCCGCCTGCATCGACTCGATGGCCTCGGGTTTGTTGTCTTCGATACCGATTAAACAGACTTTCGCCTGCAGTGCATGGCGCATGACCAGCAAACCATCGATAATTTCACGAGGACGCTCTCGCATTAAAGCGGCGTCACAGGAGATATAGGGTTCACATTCCGCGCCATTTAAAATTAACGTGCCAATGCTACCGTTTGCCCCGGGGTTGAGTTTTATAAAGGAAGGAAACCCTGCACCACCCAGCCCGACAATACCACTGTCACGGATAATATTGCGCAATCCGGATGGATCGAGTCGTTTATAGTCATCGGCATGGGGCGTGGTTTCTACCCATTCATCCTTAGCATCGGTCTGGATCACAATACAGGTATCCTGGATCCCGGAAGGATGCGCAATCGGCCGATGTTCAATAGCCGTAACAGTACCTGAACTGGCTGCATGCACCGGGGCACTGACAAACCCCTCGGCCTGGGCGATCATTTGCCCGGTCAGCACCCGATCACCTACTTCAACAATGGGATAAGCCGCTTCCCCAATGTGTTGGTGTAGAGGATGGATCAACTCGTCAGGGACGCCAAGTTGCGTGATCGGTTTCTGCAGCGACACGCCCTTGTGTCCTTCGAGTTTGAGCCCACCATGAAAAGAATGAAGCTTACGCATGACCTGCTTGTTTTCTCTCTTCATTTTCTTCGGTTTCTTCCGGGAAAGGCCACTTCCATGTTTCCAGGGTCTCTTCCACAGGGACAACATGGATACAATCAACCGGGCACGGAGGAATACAAAGATCACAACCGGTACATTCCTCGGCGATGACGGTATGCATTTGCTTGGCGGCGCCAAGAATGGCATCCACTGGACAGGCCTGAATGCACAAGGTACAGCCAATACAAACCTGTTCATCGATCACGACTACAGTCTTTTGCTCTTTCTCAACCCCGTGTTCCTCGCTAAGCGGTTTGGGCTCGCGGTCGAGTAAGTCCGCCAGGGCGAGAATGACCTGTTCACCACCAGGTGGACACTGATTGATGTCTGCTTCTCCCTTGGCGATGGCTTCTGCATAGGGTCGACAACCGGCATAGCTACATTGGCCGCATTGGGTTTGCGGCAGGATGGCATCAATTTGATCGACAACCGGGTCGCCTTCGACCTTGAAGCGTATCGCAACAAAACCCAGTAACAAGCCAAACACAATTGCCAGACCGGCCAGAACAAGAATCGCTTCAAGCATCATTTAACCTTGTACTAACCCGGAAAAACCCATGAAAGCCATTGACATTAAGCCAGCGGTTATCATCGCGATCGCCGCACCTTTAAATGGCGCGGGCACGTCAGCAACGTTGATACGTTCGCGCATTGCGGCAAACAGGATCAGCACCAGCGAGAAACCAATGGAAGCGCCAAAGCCGTATAAAAAAGATTCAATGAAAGTGTTCTCTTTCTGCACATTCAGTAAAGCCACACCCAGCACCGCGCAGTTTGTGGTGATTAAGGGTAAAAAGATCCCGAGTACCTGGTACAGCAGTGGACTCACTTTATGCACGACCATCTCGGTGAGCTGGACCACGCCAGCAATGACCAGGATAAAGGCAATGATATCCAGATATTCAAGGCCAAACGGCACCAGTAGATAGGAACTGACCAGATAACTGAGTACCGAGGAAAGGGTCAAAACAAACGTTGTGGCCAAGGCCATCCCGGTCGCCGTCTCCAACTTGCGTGATACCCCCATAAACGGGCAAAGACCGAGAAACTTCACCAAAACAAAATTATTGACCAGGATCGTACTGACCAGAATGAGGGCATATTCTTTCATATATATAGAGTAAGGGGGTTCGGGGTCACTTACAACGGGTATTTTATGATGTTTTTCGCCACACTGTGGCGACCCACTTTCTTTTTGCTTGTCCAAAAAGATTTGCACACGGAAGTGTTACATCGCGAAGGCCATGGACAAGGTGAGACCGGAGGTCGAGAGGGTCGCCTCGGCGAGGCGAAACTAACTTTCAAATATATAAAATTATTTC
>JASFLV010000054.1:0-11779 GCA_050117915.1 Thioalkalispiraceae bacterium
AGCCCGCATAAAATTGAATCAATGCCGCCAGTGGCGGCGATACAGAAGTTAAATCATTAGTGCCATCGATTACTGTTGGTAACATCATAGTTTCCTCACATTGACAGTTGTATATACAACTTTAAAAGCCGAAAAAAAATTCACAACGGGCTCACACGCAACAAGTTTACTAGCTCATCAAATTGTTGTGCCCCAAATTGTTTACGCATCTTTTTGTATAAGCCTGCGCCGATTTCATCCAGTTGCGCACCCAGGCGTTGCCCGCTGACTGTGGCCTGTAAACGCACCTCCCGACCACTCTCACCAGACTTTCTCGACAGAAGTCCACGCTCTTCGAGGCCTGAGACAAAGCGCGTTATTGTCGACTTTTCCAGCTTCAGGTACTGCCCAGCTTCCTTTTGAGTGATACCCGGCTCATGGCAAACCAGTCGAAGCAAATAGGCATGGGCAGGAGAGAGACCGGTAGGCTGGTATGCCTCCTCCCAGATACGGTTCAGCTTCCTGACAAAGGCATTACTATTGAAATAAATGCATTTTTCAAACATGAATTAAGCATAACCGTAATGAGTTGTATATACAACTCATTACCGAAAAAATTATTACTCGTGCGTATGACTGTGTTCGCTATCACGCTTCTCTTCAAAGTGCTTGATCTGTTTCAGGTTTTTCATGTCAATCCGGCCAGCATGCACCGCACCAGCCTCGATCGCGATCACCGGGCTATACAGGTTGCCTTTGATGTTGGCGCCAGTTTGGACTTCTATTTTTTCACGTGCCCTGATATCACCCTCAACACTGCCGGCAACGATAACCACATCGGCGATTAACTCACCCAGCCATTTACCGGTATCGGCAATAACCACGGCGCCCTGCACATCGCTTTGCCCCTGTACCTGGCCACGCACGACGATATTTTCGCCACCGCTGAACGATCCGGTGAAAATGGTTCCTTCACCCACGGAAGAGGTAAAGCGAATGATATTATCCAGGGTCCGGCGCAGACCTTGTTTCTTATCTTTTTTTTCCACTGAGACAGCTTGCATGGCAGTAATCCAGTACGATCAGATGAACCTATCTTAGCTATCGGCATACCCTGAAGAGAATTAACTTTTTTTGCGGGACAAGTAAATATTCTAAATGTTTACGCTAAGGCGCTGGTTTTATTGATAAATCCGGGCGAGACTTGTTTATTTAGAGTGGAGACCGCTTGCTGCACACCCATATTAGTCATGCGATACTTGTCGGACACAATCGAGTGAGCCACCCGGCATGAACGACGAGAGACATAACAAACCAGAGCTGGATATCAAGCAGAAGCTTAACCTCGACACAGGCAAATTATCCTGGCCGGATTTGCAGACTTTTTTTGCCCGGGGTGTTGTGATTGTTGTCAGCCCTGAGCTGGACCTGATAGAAATCGCAGCCCAATTATCCGATGACAATGCACAGGCCATCGATCGCCTGATTCAATCTGGTCAAATTATTCGTGCTCATGATGATCATGCTCGCGCCTGGGTCGAAACAGAGCCCACCTTCTGGGCGGTGGTCGTCTCCCCCTGGGTGTTAGTGCAGGAAATAACCCACTAAACCTCGACCACCCTAGCATAATATTACTAAGCAAATTAACCACGCTCCTGTGATACGTGGCGGTTGCCTAACCCGTTTATCGTTGTAGTTCGTTGATAATGTCAACAGAACTACGGAAAGGAAGCGGAAGTATGGCTTACATCGACATGGAAATTAATGCACAAAACCTCAAGTCACCACGACCCATGCTCAAGACACTACGTGCGATTGAAAGTTTGGGTTCGGGTCAGGTCCTCAAGGTCACTACAGATGAACCACTGAGTATCTCTAACATCGAGGCAATCTGTGGTCAGCTGGGTCATAGCCTGATGGAGATCATTGACTGGGACGGTGAGTATACCCTGTTAGTAAAAAAGGCATAGCCCGCTGGATGTTGTCTCGCAGAACCTGTATTGAAACTCAGGCAACATCCATTTCGCTAGTCAACTCTTTTGCGCGATTCTCATCCTGGCTCTTTTCTACCATGTGCGTCTCGGCCGTATCGATACTACGGCGCGCCCACTGGAACTTCTGGGAAATCTCATGCTCCAGCCGATTTAACTGGTTAAGGCGCTCCTGCTCGTTCAGCTGATTTGCATAGGTTATTCGATTGATCTGATCCTGGATCTGTTTGATCACATCAAAGTAAAGGGTCATATCTGCCGGCATATTCAATCCATCCATTTATATTATTTATAACACGCGTCTGCAAGAATGCAGGCGTTCCCTCTAGTTGCCATTACAGGATTAGTATAAATGAAGGGGGAAATTTGAATTTAAAACTTTTGCAAACTTTTTCCTGACTATTACTCTGCGCAGTCGATACAGAGAGAAATAGCAGGATTGTATTCGAGTCTCTTTAGGGCTATTTCCTTTTCACATTCCTGGCAATAACCAAATTCACCACTTTCAATCCGCTTTAGAGCCGCATCGATCTGCTTGATCTGCAGTTCCCTTCTTCCCTGTACCGCTTTTGACATGGCTTGCCCCTGCAGGGCATCCATGCGAGACAGGCGACCCTGGCGAGTCTGATCCAGCTCAACAACATCAGTTGCATTGCGGTTAGTTACCGTCAGCTCAACCAGCGCCTGTCTTTGTTCCAGCAATTTTTGCTTTAAGACATCAATTTGACTACGGGTTAAACAACTCATACTTGAAGGTAAGGCTGAATCGCCGATTCACTCACCGGGTAGACCAGCGTCGTGATAGAAGGAAACAGTTCCTCGAGTTTCTGCACATATTGTTTATCTGCCTTTTCATAACAGACAATCACCTGTGATTGCGGTGCATATTTTTCCAGGCTATACAGGAACACATCAAGATTACTAATATTCACCCCGGCGTAATTATTACCATACCCATAGATAAAATCTGCTACTACAACATCCGGAGGTTGCTTTTTTAATTCCTGAATGGCTTTACGAACCGACTGCAGACGAACTTCATCCAGACCCTGCCGCTTGTAAAATTCACTCAACTGGGGGTGTAGTGGCGATTCGATGATGGAATAAAGAATCATAAAAAATTACAACGAGCAATGTTAAGTCAAATGGATAGGGCCTGACTCGTTATCAAGCCCTCTTTTTGTTGACGTGTCAGCTTTTTGATTTCCATTTCTCTTTTTTGCGCCTCGCTGCGATTAGAACAAAGCTCAGTGTAAACCAATGTTACCGGGCGGCGACTCCGAGTATAACTGGCAGCCAGCTTATTGTCCTGGTTGTGTTCTCTTACACGCCGCTCGACATCGGTAGTAACACCGGTATATAAAGAATTGTCACCGCAGCGTAGCACATAGACCAACCATTGGTTCATCATTACCAGTTCTCGCGTAACCAGTTTTTTGCAATGGAAAAATCCTGTGCCGCCGAGCGCTTCATCCAGTTGATCCCGGTATCGATATCCTGAGTCACCCCTTCTCCATTAACATACATTAAACCAAGATAATACTGGCAACCCGGCTGACCTTTATTTGCCGCGCGCTCACACAAACTGGCGGCTTTTCTGAAATTTACTTCACTACCCTCACCCTTGTAGTACATAACACCTAATTGATTCAACACCAGGCGATTATCACTGTCGATAGCCAGGGCCTTTTCAAAATAACCGAGTGCCTTCTCCAGGTCTTTATCAACGCCGGCACCTTGATAATAGACTCTACCCAAAGTTAATAATGCTTTCAGGTCACCGTTGTCCACTGCCTGCGTTGCCCAGTAGACAGCCTGCTCACCATCTTCAACAATCTTATAATAATATTCGGCAAGCTCACCCTGGGCTTTTGCGCTACCCAACTGCGCCGAAACCTCTAACCAGTAATGCGCCTTAGCTTCTGGTAAATCGTTTGGCTTATGCTCACTTGCCGACATTGTATATAGTTTAAAAGCAGCCTGGGAATTACACTCGCTTGCAGCCCGATGCAACAACTCAATCGCTTTATTGATATCTCTGTCATATCCTGCCAGTCCGGCAAGTTGCTTATCCTCATGCAGGTAATAAGAGGCCAGTCTAAGCTTACCCTCGCCGCTAATTTCAGCGGCACCTCGGATAAGCGACTGTGCCTCGGTACGTTCTTCGAAAGTTTTGGTCGCATAAAAGTAATGTTCCGCTAACTTCAACATAGCAGGAACAAATTTCTGATCCGCAGCCTTTTTTAATAACGCCGATTTCCCGGCGACATTGACCGGCTCGGTAAATAACAGCGCCTGATCATAAAGTGCTTCTGCAAAACCCTGTGTGGCCGCAAGCACAATAAATTTTTTTGCTATAGCAAGTTTACCCGGTTCGGGTTGTGCCACCAGGCGCTGGTTGGCCTGCTGGTAGGCCTGTAAATATTGTATTTTACCGTAAAGATAATTCACTTCTGCTGGGCTGTTTGCCTCCACTTCCCCTAGCTGTTCCAGCGCCAGCTCATATTGTTGATTCGCCATCGCAGTGCGCACCTCGGCATAGGTCGGTTTGCTACGCTGTCGGCACTGTTCTAACTGACTCTCGTTGAGCGAAAGCCTGGCATAGTCAGGCGGGGTCCAGCCTTCTGCCTGGACGACACTGGCAGCAAGAACCCAACCTCCCAGGATAATGAGGAAAATCAAGCGATTAAATTTCATTGCACAGATCCCAACAACTGATTTTAGTGTTTTTATATTTTCAGAAAGTGTACCAAGCTGACTTTATTTTAACCATGCCCATGGTCTTTCCCATAATTTAACTAGGCCTAATACTGTCCAAAGATAAGCCACTGTATTTAGTACGTTTTTTATTGGGTTAGTCAAGGATCGGGAAAAAGTAGGCTAAAATAAGGCGGAGAGTGACAGCCCGCATCAGGTTACATCTGCTAAACAACTGTATCCACCAGATTCAATCTATGATCGTTGTCACACTCCACACGCAACTATATGGATAACCTGCCGATAACTACAGGGATTGTAGATAAAGACACTATATGGAAAACCAACCGAAAAATTCAACCACGAGCCAGGTTGCCTCTGTTGTTAACCTGCCTGGTTACAAGATTATCGACGTCCTCGGCAAGGGAGGCATGGCCGTCGTTTACCTGGCTATCCAGGAGAGTATCGGTCGGCAAGTAGCGTTAAAAATACTGGCGCCTGATCATACCGACGAAACCTTTACCGATCGCTTCCTGCGCGAAGCTCGCATCATCAGCAACCTGACCCACCCGAATATCATCACCGTGTATGACGCCAATGTACATCAGGGATGTCATTACATGTCGATGGAATATGTGCCTGGAAACAGCCTGCGGGAATCACGCGACAAACTCACTCGTAAACAGAAAGTTGATGTTATCAAACAAGTGGGCAAAGCCCTCGATTACGCTGGCAAGAAGGGCTATGTGCACCGTGACATCAAACCTGAAAATATTTTATTGCATGAAGATGGTCGCGCCATCCTCACTGACTTTGGTATTGCACGCAGTCAAAATGCGACAAAAGGATTGACCATCACCGGCAAAGTCGTGGGTACGCCTTATTACATGAGCCCGGAGCAAACCAAGGGCGTGAAAGTCGATCACCGATCAGACATCTATAGCCTGGGTATTGTCCTGTTCCAGGCCCTGGCAGGTCACTTGCCCTATGATGGTCCCTCCTTTGTTGCTATCGGCATCAAACACCTTTCCGATCCAATCCCTGAGTTACCCAAAGGTCTGGAAATCTTTCAGCCGATCATCAATATCTGTATGTCAAAAGACCCGGCTCATCGTTATCAAACTGCTAATGAACTGGTCGATGCACTGGAGAAGATTGACGATGCCGATCTCGACTTTATAGAAACCCGAGCCACTGCTGCGAAAAAAAGTTCGACCAGTTACAATCAGAAAACCCTCGCCTCAGATGCCATGCCACCTGTGGTCAGTGCTCGTCCGAAAAAGCAACGCATCCGCTATTCGAATACAGACTCATCGATTGAATCTGCGGTTGAGGAAATGGATGTTACAAGCTCCGACGATTTCAGACGCCTGAATCGTCGTAAACGCTGGATCCTGCTTTTTCTACTAGCCGGACTCGCTGCCATTGGTTACCACAAAAAAGACGAACTACTGGTGTTTTACCAGACTGAACTCGCACCTACTGTCGATGCGTTTATCGACAAGTATAATAATCCATCCAGTGAACCTGTTAATCAGGGTAGAACCGACGCGAAATCCAAACCAGCTACAGAAACAGCTGTGCCCAACACACCAGATAACCATACCTCAGCTGAGAATAATCCCGGCACCAGCAACAATATCTTTTCTGTTGGAGAATCAGAGACTTCAACAACTACAGTGTTACGAGAACAGCTTGCGACCCACACTCCGGATTCTATTGAACAATTGACACAAAGCTACCGGCAACGCCTGCAATCTGAACCCAATGATGAAACTGCCGTTGCTGCTCTGAAGGAAATTGCCAATTGGTATGTTTTGCAAACCAATAGTGCAATAGAGAACAATTCCATGGATAAGGCCAGGCAACTGATTGCCCAGGCGAATAGCTCATTGCCACGTGCATTTTATCCTCCACAGCTGGTAGCACTGGAAGACAGGTTAATGCGACGTGAGGCGATACAAAGTCACCTACAGCAAGCGAAACAATATATTGATGAGGGCAGTCTGGTTGTCCCGGCCGGGCATAATGCAGTTGATTCTTTGAATGCAGCACTTGCAATTAACCCGGAACATACTGAAGCCCGGCAGTTGTTGAACGAGGTCATCACCCATTACTACGGCAAGGCATCGAGCGAACTTGGCGCAGGTAATTATCGCGCAGCACTGACCAGTGTGGAACTGGGCCTGACAGTAAATGCAAATGATCAACGCCTAATTCATTTGAAAGAGACGATCCAGAATGAGATCCGTGTACAGGAAAAAATCGCCGCCCTCTTAAAAGTTGGAGAAA
Source organism: Thioalkalispiraceae bacterium (assembly GCA_050117915.1). GTDB lineage: Bacteria > Pseudomonadota > Gammaproteobacteria > UBA6429 > Thiohalophilaceae > SZUA-24. The sequence continues at coordinate 6,960 of JASFLV010000054.1, forward strand.
CCCGCTTACAGGCCGGTAATGCTGTCGAACCTGCAGGAGAATCAGCAATCGCTGCTTATAATGAGGTATTAGCAGTACAGGCAGATAATCAAGCCGCCAAGGCTGGGATAAAAGCAGTAGAAGAATATGTGGTTAAGCAAATTCAGACCGCAATCTGGGAAAATAAGCTGTCAATTGGTCAGCGTATTTTAAACGCAGCTTTCCTGTATTTCCCTAATAGTGCCAAACTCGATCAGGCTGCAGCAAAACTGAAAACAGCCATGAATGATCGTGCCCCACGTATTACTCACTTGATCGTTAGTGATCATGTCATCAGTTCTTTGTTGACTGAGCAAGCAACAATTAAAGTAACACCAACTCTATATTTAGGGTTCACCTATACCAACTTTTCAAAAGAAACGACTATTTTGAATTTACAGATTGTCTCTGTAAATGAGCGACGTGTTTTATTAAATAAAAAACTGTTCGTATCTGAATCAACCGGTGAGCATATCTTTTCAGTGAAACACCCTCAGGCAACATTTATACGAGGTCAATATAAAGTCATTATCAAGCTGAATACACGAGTCCTGCTTGACCAGCCCTTTACTGTGGAGACTCAAAGTAAAGTGTCACCATAATTGGTAGTTCAATTATATTAAACTTGCCAGCTTATGTTTCTAGCTCTAAGATAATTAAATAACCTCATATAAATATAAAAACAATAAAGGCGCTATATTAAGTGAATTCCGATAATCCTTATCAACCCCCCACTACCACCGTAGAAGTTGTCAAAAACAACTCTGATGATGTATGGGCATTCGTCGAACCACAAAAAGTATCAATTGGCAGGGGAATTGTATGGCTAGGTGAAGGATTTCGTTTTTTTGGGCGTAACGCGGGAATCTGGATTGCAATTACGATTATTTATTTAATCATCCTGATGCTCTCATCCTTTGTGCCATTTGCTACCAATATACTTCAGCCCATGTTAGCGGGCGGCTTAATGCTTGGCGTACATGATCAGGACAATGGTGAGCCACTACAGGTGCAACACTTATTTGAGGGATTTAATAAATATGCTGGACCTTTGGCGACTTTAGGTGCGTTAATACTAGGTTTGATGATTCTTTATTTTATTGTTGTGATGGTATTCGTGCTCATTGGTGTTGGCGTAACTGCAGCAACAGAACAATATGGTGATATCTCAGTTGTAATCATCATTACTATGCTGGTTATCGGTGCGCCGATAATGATTGCCGTTACTTTCATTTTCATGTCGGTATCATGGTTTGGGCCGCCACTGGTCGCTCTACATGGTTTGTCTGTTGGTGAAGCCTTCAAGATGAGTCTGTTGGGCCTGAAACGTAATATCCTGCCAATTCTGGTGTTCACCTTTTTCATGATGATCTTGTTCATCCTGAGTGTATTTACCCTTTATATCGGCCTGCTGGTTGTCATACCGGTATTGATGGCCGCCAGTTATGCATCCTGGAAGGATGTCTTCACGCGAGCGAATGAACAGTTGGTTTAATCAGATGATTTAAATCCACAGCGTTTATGCGAGGCATCACAAAACGGTTTATTGTTTGATTCACCACAACGACAGAATGCCGCCTTATTTCGTGTTGTCTTACTTTTTCCGTCCTCGCTCTGGATTATCATCGGTCCCTTTGCGATCAACATAGCATTGTCTCGCAATGTGATCAGCAGGCCCCCCTCAGCTTCTGGCAGCTCCGCCTTAACATCAATAAAATCACCTGGATCGCTAAAACCACAAACCTTATGGCTACCATCACAGAATGGTTTGCGTTTAGAGTCGCCACAGCGGCATAAGAATGCTTCTGCATCTTCCAGTAACACATCGCCATCTGCAGTTTGAACGCTGATCTTACCACGTGCGATCAGCGGCCCATTGGCCCTGACCAGGAAAATATTATTCATTGTTACCAACACCTGTTGCTGTTACATCGACAGGCATTTTATGTGAATTTGCGCTCGCTTGTTAAGCATCAAGACGATTATTTTGCTTTGGGAATCAGGCTGGATACGACCGAGCAGAGGGCACGGTCCATTAGAGGCACATCTTCAACAATTCTGGCATTGCCGTCTCGCAAGTCTTCGGCAAGTTCCAGTAAAGTCTTATCGGCGATCACATCAAACCTCCAGTTCAGGAAGGTATACTCACCAAGCAAATCACTCTTCCAGGCAAGTTTGGCCCGCCTCGAACCCCCATCATTACCCTTGAACTCTACCCATTTACCCATTTCCAGGTGGCGGGCCAATGTCAGGTACTCATCATCGATCTGTTCAAGGTCCTTGTCCTGGCTTGTCTCCCAGTCTTCCAGGACAATATTTTCCAGAATAACTTTTTCATCTGAGAGCATGTCCTCTAACTGCGCGGTCATTTCGTCATGTCCTGATTGACTATGTAATACCTCGCTCACTGATTGTTTCTCTTCCCCGCTTAAAACACACTCTGCCAGATTCAGACCATGTACACTGGCAAGGTGATAAGGTTCGAGTGTATTAAAGATTTTTTCTGCTTCTTTTTGTGGGTATTGTATCCTTTCCAGGCCTTCGCGCAGAGTTTTAATCAGATGCTGTATAATTGCACCTAGTTTATTTTTATCCAGCTTGAGTTTTTTTGGTTCTACAGACCAGCAAAGTACATCAATGAATCTGATTTGGGTCTTCCATAAATCACTGTGCTCCCCCTCCTGTAAATAGGTTTCAAGCATCACATCTTTCCAGGGACCTAAAATAATATCGGCAACCGGTTTAGCCAGTTCACGACCGGCCAGATGTTGATTCAAGGTCTCTTTGACCCACGCCTTTGCCAATGCCAATTCTTCTTTTTCCTGCTGGACCTGATTGATTTCCTCACAGGCCTCTTGTTCCAATTTCCTGTGTTCACTAATAAACTGCTTCAGTTCTTCTGTCTGCTCGACAAATAAACTCAGATCATCGGTGAAATTCTCAAGTATATATTCCACAATTTGATTTATTTTGTTCAGAACCGGATGGTCGAGGCTATCGTTATCGTCAATACTCACTGCGGTACTGGCAAGTAAATTTAATAAATCACGTGCCGGGTGTCCTTTCATGGAAAAGAACTGTTTGTCGAGCATCGCCACCTTTAACATCGGTATCTGTAACCGGCCAATACTCGCCTTAGCGACAACAGGTAAATGTGGATCATCAAGGATATATTCGAAAACAAGACAAACAATATCGATCAGATCATTATCCAGTGGATTAATCGCCTTTTGCTGCTCACCCTCTGATGCAGCGGATTCCAGATGCACACGCAAGAAGTTCCCTACCGCATGTGCACCTTCCGTTGGTAACTGATCGACTGCCAGGCTCTGCATCTCTGTAAGCGCTGCAAGCATATCTTCACTGGGCATTGGAACCACATTTTGTCCAGCGCCTGTGGCTGATGTTTGCGTGTGACCTGCACCCGCAGTCCCTGTGGCTGGTGTCTGCATATGGCCGCCAGCCCCGGCTCCTGATGCCGGCCCATTATACGAAGCCGAATTACGCTGCAAATTCAACATTTGCTGCAGATCACTCCATTGAGGATTGCTCAGTTGTGAGGCAGGATGACCATAACCCGGGCTGGCCATTTGCGACGATGACGTCGCAGCGGCGGCTGGATCATGCGTAGCTGGAACCGAATACTGGCCATCATCCTGCTTGATAATTTTGCTCTTGATGACAGGTAGCACGCCTTCATTAATGAATGACTGGTTAATCGCGTTATATAAGTCCGAGAGATTGTGAATACAGTGTAAATCGAACAATTTAAAAACAATCAACTGGATCTGGAGCGGTAATTTTAATTTTTCCGTGGCCTTCTTATAAGCTTGCACAAGGGCTTCCGCGGAAAATGGAACCAGGCTCGGACCCGGCGCTTCCTGCCCCTGCAAATAGTTAAGCCGCTTGTCTATCGCAGCCAACTCGATTCCATAGGCATTTTTGATTTTCTGTATCAGGTTCTCAACGGCAAGCTGGATTTCCAGGTCTTCGTCATCCATCAACTTCAGTGAACCCATCTCCAGCGCACTTTCTGGCTGCTCACTCGTTGGTAGTGATGAGTCATTTCCCTCTTCGTAGTCTGAAAAAATTCGTTGCAGCTCTTCAAAAAACAGTTTTTCAATGGAGGTACGTTGCAAGCGCACAATGCGCATCGAATCGATATACTGGTTTTTTTCGTTCCCCTCACCGACGCTTTCTGCGATTTTAAACAGGGTATCATCGGCATTATCGAACATGCCTTGCATGACTTTTGTCATCTGTTTGACGGTCAGATCTTTCAGGACAGGCAGGAGTTTGCGTAATAGAATTCGACGGGATATCGAATCCTGCTTGGCATCTTCAAATGAGACGACGTTGTCCGTTGGTTTCATCGGCATTGGCTCAACATGTGAGGTTTATTCCTTTTTTGTATCGACTGCATCTCGCTGCTGGATAAGCGCGATACTGAATAGTCCATCACAAAACCTGGATCTCATATGTGAACAACTAGACACTTTTAGCAGTAAAACTGACTCCCTCCTATCTTTTAACAAATAGAAACAATTCCACGCGCCCCGCTGGTATGTTGAAAGCAGTTGACGCTGTAACTGAATACGTTATGTAACTAGACATGAATCTAATGACACTACTTGCCGGTTTAGCCGCGGCCTATTTGATTATTTACCTAATTAAAAACTGTCACTGGAAAACAGGCCATGGGGCTGTCCATTCCTGCTGATTAGCTTCCCTGTTTCTGCTTAATTTTAATGCTCTCAGCCTGGAGATAACACCTGGCTTATTGTTTTTCGTGCTGGCACTTT
>JASFLV010000055.1:0-11636 GCA_050117915.1 Thioalkalispiraceae bacterium
AGAGGAGAAACGAACATGGCAAAATCAATACGAGTTCGCGCCAAAGCCAAAGGTGATACCACTACGGTGAAGGCGCTCATCACGCACCCGATGGAAACGGGTTTACGTAAAAACAAGAAAACCGGTGAGAAGATTCCGGCCCACTTTATTCAGGAAGTTACCTGCAAGCTGAATGGCGCGAATGTGATGACTGCACATTGGGGTCCGGCGGTCTCGAAAAACCCTTATGTCTCAATCAAGGTGAGCGGTGCCAAAGCTGGCGACAGCGTGGAACTGGCCTGGGTTGATAACAAGGGTGGTAAAGATTCTACGACTACGCAAGTCAAGTAATTGAATCTTATCTAACCAGAAGAACGGGGCTTTTTAGCCCCGTTTTTTTTAGTACAGGGATGTGTGAGGTAGCCCATGTCTGGAACATATGGTCGAGGGCAGGGACAAGGTGAGACCGAAGGTCGAGAGAGTGGTCTGGGCCACGCCCGAGCACGTTGTATAAACGTGACTCACGTGCAAACGGTGGTATGCATCCATACTACAGGCAAAAATTTGTTAGAATAATCGATACTAATCGAGGCCAGTCACGTTTGAGAGAACCATTATGGAAGAACCAGAATTTAACCAGCGCGTTGATGATGTTATTGATTTGATTGAGGAACGGCTTGACGAGACGGAGGCTGATCTTGATTATGAGATGTCAGGCGGAGTTTTGACGATCGCCTTTGCCAACAATAGCAAAATTATTATCAATCGGCAGACACCGTTAAAACAGATCTGGGTGGCGACAAAAGCAGGTGGGTTTCACTTTGACTATAACTCGGAGGCCGATGCTTGGGTTAGTGATAGCGGTGGAACTGAATTGTTCAGCGCGTTGACACGATACTGCAGCGAACAGGCAGGAGAACCCGTGAATCTATCGGGTTACTAATATGGCCGTCTTACCTGCTGTGACAATTGGGCCAGAGACAGCGGACTACAGTGTAATCTGGCTACATGGTTTGGGTGCAGATGGCCATGATTTTGAGCCAATCGTCGATGAACTCAATTTTCCCAATAAAAATAGCACACGTTTTATATTTCCCCATGCCCCACAGCGGCCAGTGACGCTTAATAACGGCTATGTGATGCCCGCCTGGTATGACGTAGTCGCGATTGATGGACGTTCTCCCGAGGATGTGCAAGGAATCCGCGAATCACAACAACAGTTGATCGCATTGATCAAACAGGAATTTTCCCGCGGTATAGACAGTCGGCATATCGTACTGGCCGGCTTTTCCCAGGGGGGCGCGGTAGCACTGCAAACCGCGTTACGTTTTGAGCAACCGCTGGCCGGTCTGTTAGCGCTCTCTACTTATCTGCCCCTGGCCGATTCGTTGCAGAATGAAGCGAGTAATGAAAATAAAAATATTGCTATTTTTATGGTACATGGCGATTATGATCCAATCGTGCCACTTCCATTAGCAACAGATTCGAAGCAGCGATTAATTAATCTGGGTTATTCAGTTGAATGGAAGACCTATCCAATGGAGCATAGCGTCTGCCCGCAGGAAATCGTTGATATCGATCAATGGTTTTCGAAAGTACTAAGCTGATGAAGCTCAGCTAATTCAATAAAATTATGGGAGCAAAGGAAATGCAAACCATCGACAAGATTAAAAACTTTATTCAGATAGATAATCACCTCGCTACCGCTGGTCAGCCAAGCAAGCGCGAACTTGAAAAGCTTGCAGATGCAGGCTACCAGGTTGTGGTGAATCTCGGTTTAGATGATGCCTATTATGCCATTGAAAATGAGTCTGTCTGGGTAGAGCAACTCGGAATGAGATATATTCATATCCCCGTTGATTTTAAAAAGCCCAGGAAAGAAGACTTTGTTCACTTCCTGAATACGATGAACATTGAACAAAATAAAAAGGTCCTGGTCCACTGTGCTGAAAACAAGCGGGTATCAGTTTTTGTCGCTTTATATAGGGTAATCACCAAAAAACTTCCCCAGATAGATGGCTGGAACTCAATTATTGATGTCTGGGAGCCGGATATTGTGTGGGAGTCATTCTTTTATCAGGTGTTAGATAGCTTTTATAAAATTAAGGATCAGTCTCCTGTACTTTAATTGCATGCTCATCTAATTTATGCTTGATTAATTCGGCCAATTTTTTCACATGCTGACTATCGGTATTAGATATAATCCAGTAGTTCATATTATTCTGACACCAGTATAAAATGTTATAACCATGTTTATCATGAGATTCCTGAACTGCATCATCAATATCCGGTGACGGCCAGGTATAGACGTTGATGAGACTATGATCAATCTGGTATGAGACTGTTGCAATATTCTGATCTTGTACCGAATCCAGGCGACCACCGGTCAATTTAAAGCCGTAATCAGAGAAATTAAATACTCGGGGTGAGTAATTTAGTTTATTGGTAAACCAAGAAATGATGGTATCAGCTTGAGAACTGCTGATATCAGCGTAACGATTTGCATTAATCGCTCGGGTGTGCTCAGCGAGAATATCATTCACCAGTCTTTCTTCCTGATTATGCTGATAAAAGGACAAACCAAGGAAAAACGCAATGAGTAGACTTGCGGCGAAAGAGAGGCCATATTTCAAAATTTTGTGTTGGTGGCAGTTGGTATCGCTTTCTATTTTCTGAGTGTCAGTTAGTTTATTGAGTATATTAATCTGTAATTCATCTGGAGCAGAGTAGGGTTCAATATTATCCTGGATTAATTGCTTCAAATTTTGCATCTCCTGAAATTCACGCGCACAGTACATGCAGCCCTTCAGGTGTTGTTCAATACGTAGGGAATTGGCTGCATCCAGTTGTTGATCCAGATAAGCATCAAGCAGGTTTTGTGCTTCTGCGCAATTCATGCTCCACCCTCCTGGTATTCTATGCTGAGGTTGAGAATTGATTTTAGCTGTTTGCGGGCCCGGGAAAGACGTGACATCACGGTACCCAAAGGGCAATCAATGATGGTTGCGATTTCCCTGTAATTCAGACCTTCAAGTTCTCTCAATATGATCATTTCGCGAAACTCTATATCTAGCTGGCTAATAGCTTGCTGTATAAGTCTGGCATCGTTATTACGTAATAGAATGGCTTCAGGGGTATCGATTTCCTGAAGTGCAACGGGGTGGCTATGTTGTGTGGCTGAATCCAGATAAATTACTTCTGCCTGTTTGGCCTTTTGCTTGTGAGTTAAAAAGGTATTACGCACGATCGTCAACAACCAGGATTTTGGGTTTTTGTGCCTGAATGAACCAAACGCTGCATAGGCACGCGCACAGGCATCCTGGGTTAAATCTTCCGCATCATGGGAATTACCTGTCAGCCAGCGCGCATAGTTATAGGCAGCATCGAGGTAGACCAGGATACTATTCTGGAATTGGCGCGCTCGTTTTTCCTGTTCTTTCTTTCTTTTCATTTATCGATATTTTACTGGAACACACTCTATATAACCGGATTTTCACCTAATTTATTCCCGCGTAGAAGTGATTTTTTTGGGAATATTTATCGAAGATTCGGGTTTATATCCTTAAATAAATCCAATTTGGGAGGTCAGAAATGAAAGACAAATATTCGCGAAGAGAATTCTTAAAACTGACAGGTATTGCAGGGGTCGTGTTCAGCACGGGACTTAACAGCAACCGGATAAATGCGGCATATAACTCGCAAAATGAGTTTTATTTTCTACAAATTACAGATACTCACTACGGTTTCAACAAACAGAAAATCAATCCTGATCCCATAGCGGGCTTGCACAAAGCAATCAAAAAGATCAACGAATTATCGGAAAAGCCAGACTTTATTATGTTTACGGGCGATCTCACTCACTCCGTTGATGATTCAGATCTGCGTCGTCAACGAATGCAGGAATTCAGGAAGTTGATGGCCCGTATCGAAGTGGCAGATCTGAAATTCATTCCAGGAGAACATGACGCCTCATTAGATGCGGGAAAGGTGTTTCAGGATATCTTTGGTCCCACGCATTATCACTTTCAACACAAGGGCGTAAACTTTATCGCACTGGATAATGTCTCGAATCCACGTGGAATACTTGGTGATGGGCAAATAAAATGGATGCAAAGCGTATTAAAAGGGCTGGAGAAGGACCGGCCTCTGGTCGTATTTGCACATCGCCCCTTGTTTGATTTGTACCCACGATGGGGATGGGCAACCGGTGATGCTGATAAGGTTCTTGCGCTATTAGATAATTTTAAGCATGTAAATGTCTTTTATGGACATATTCACCAGGATCATCATCATAAGACGGGTCACATTAGTCACCACTCTGCACGTTCAATGATCTTCCCTTTACCTGAACCCGGTAGTACAGACAAGCGTAAACCTTTAGCCTGGGATGAAAATAACCCTTATCGTGGCCTGGGGTTGCGAAATATCGAGACTTATGGTGCTGAGGTAGAAATGGATGAAATTGATATTAATTAACAAATGGAACTTTTGCTTGGTAGTATTGCTCATAATAACCAGTGATATTGTAAATGCTGCAGAAGAAACCTATATCGTTGAGCTAACCGCTGAACGTTATCGGTTTTCTCCTCAGCGAGTCAAATTACCTGCTAACCGTAAGGTCGAATTACATGTTGTTTCAGTAGATGTCTTACATGGTTTCCAGGTTCCGGCTCTGGGGATTAGGTTTGACCTGCAACCGGGCAACAGGACGATTGTGATGTTACCGGCACTCGCGCCAGGTGAATATCCATTCTTGTGTGATGTTTTCTGTGGCTCCGGCCATAATGACATGAATGGCTATATTGAGGTCGGCACTGTAGACTAAAAAATTTTAGACGGTACGAGAGTTTTATGATTAACAAAATATGCAGCGGTTTTTCTAACTTGTTGATAGTCTTTGCAATGACTAACAGTCAGGTTTCATTGGCTGCAGGTGTTGCGACTGGAAGTGCAGAAAAGAATTCACTTTATCAACATCCTTCTGCCTACCTGGCCATGCACGGAAAGGATCCGGTTCGCTGGCAGGAATGGGGGGAACAAGCGGTCGAACAGGCGCGCAAGCAGGACAAACTGTTGTTTGTCTCGAGTGGTTACTTTTCCTGTCACTGGTGTCATGTGATGCAACGTGAGAGTTATCAAAACCAGGAGGTCGCCAAACTTCTCAATACGCATTTTATCCCGGTAAAAGTAGATAGAGAATTAAATAGTGCACTGGATGCACACTTGATCGATTTTGTAGAACGGACCCAGGGCCAGTCTGGCTGGCCCCTGAATACCTTCGTGACACCTGATGGTTATCCGTTGGTAGGTTTTACCTATGCGCCTGCAGAAAATTTTATTCAGATTCTGACCAATCTGGCAAAAGAGTGGCAGCAGAATAAATCGGAGCTGAAGAAACTGGCCAGCGGTGCCAGTATCGAACTTTCTACCGCAGAGGTTAGCAGCTCAACAAAGCTGCCAGCGGACCTGGCGGTTGGAATGATAGATTTGTTTGTCGGTCAGAATTTTACCTACGCTGATGAGTTACAGGGAGGTTATGGACAGGAAAACAAGTTTCCTTCCGTTCCAAAACTGGAAGCGTTACTGACTATCTATGAGAGAAAGCCGGAACCACAGATCAAACAGTTTTTAAACCTGACCCTGCGTAATATGGCCACTGAAGGTTTGTGGGACCAGTTGGGCGGCGGTTTTTATCGTTATGTGGTTGATCCGGGTTGGCAAGTCCCGCATTTTGAGAAGATGTTGTATGACAATGCCTTGCTCGCCAGCCTCTATTATCGCGCAGCCAGAATTCTCAAGGAACCAGACTACCAACAGATTGCGGATCAAACCCTGGATTTTATCCTGACGGATCTGGATACCACATCGGCTGCTTACGCGGCGAGTCTCTCGGCCGTGGATGGTCAGGGAGTCGAAGGCGGTTACTACCTGTGGGACAAAGATCAACTCAAGGCAATCCTCTCTGCTAAAGAGTTGCCAGTTGTCAGTTTGTTCTGGGGTTTGGAGGGTCCGCCTGATCTCGATCATGGCCATCACCTTGTCCAGACCCGGAGTACTCAAGAGATTGCCAACCGATTAAATTTATCAGTCAGTGAAGTTGATAAGCTACTTGGGACGGCACGTGAAAAGATGCTGAAGCAGCGCACACGACGTATCTTGCCAAAGGATGGAAAAATTCTCACGGCCTGGAACGGATTGACCTTATCAGCACTGGTTGCGGGTGCAAGGCATAGTGGCGAACAACGTTATCAAGTGGCTGCGGCTGATCTGGTGCAGTATATCCGGGAAAAGTTGTGGGACCAGGGAAGCCGGACGTTGTATAAGGCAAGAGGCGAGGGTGGATCGTTAGGCGAAGGTGGGCTTGAAGATTATGCCTATGTTGCGGAAGGGCTGTACGCATGGTGGCAGCTGACAAAAGATTCTAGAGACAAACGATTGCTGGAACAAATATTAGAACAGGGCTGGCAACGCTTTTATTCAAAGCAGGGTTGGCAATTAGCGGAGAACATGCTTTTAAAATATCGTGCCGGCCAGACCATGGTCAGCGATGGCCCGCTACCATCTCCCAGCGCGGTGATTATCGAAACCAGTTATCGTTTTGCGGAACAAACAAACAGTCAACAACTTAAAGACAGGGCCCGACGGGCACTTAATGTTGGCTATAAACAGCTTGAATCAGAGAGTTTCTGGTTTGCAACGCAGATCAAGGCGATACTCGCGGTACAGTGACGATAAGCAAAATTAAAGATAAAACTCGTTATCAACCGGGCGTTTGATGATTTCAAAATCAAATTGAGTGAAGGAGCGTGTCGAGAGTAACATGCGGGTCAGCTTTGCATAGAATAGTCGTTGTTTCAGATTGATGGCCAAAACTGTGCCGACATCATAAAGTAAAGCAGGGAGTATCAAACTTCGTGTCTGATTCAGGGAAACCTGCCTGGGTACGAGTAAGCTACGGAAATAATCTGTACCACTACCGAGGCCTTTAATAGCCTTACTGCCGACTGTGACGGCTCCATTGGCAATATTCATAATTCCTACATTAACATTGCCTTCGGCCTCTTCGGTAAATTCATGCTGTAACCAACGGATCACACCGATTTGCCAGCGTTGAAAGTTTTTATCAGCCATTCGATAGGTCACCAACTCGCCCACCCTGACATCAATATGATTGCCGGTTTGTTTACAGTTTAGGGCGATTCCAATCGGGCTGATATTTTTCTGTAACCAGGGATTGAGTGGGTAACTCTGGTGTTCATGGATCCTGTCTTTTTGTAAAGCTTCCTGATAGGCCGTTGCAAAGATAGTGTCATTGCTTTCTGTTGGCGTTGTTCTCTCGGAATGACTCACCAGTCGTAATTCATCAAGTTCAGGCGTAAATGGCTGGCCACCAGATATATAGTGGTGACTGGCGTTTAACCCGGAGGATAGTTCAACCTTGCCTGAAAGTGAGAAACGCTGTGTTGTTCTTACCAACATGGCATTCCAGGCATCAGCCAGTCGTAACAGCATATCGCGTTGTTGTCGTTCAATCAGAGACACAGATTCAAACTCAGCAGCATTCAGGCTGGAAGAGAGCAAACGCTGTAAGTGAATATTGAGCTGTAATTTGACTGCTGACATATCCACCAGGCGAGGTTCGAGTGGTTGCCACTGATGCTCTGTAGATATAAAACGTGGACCGCTGTCTGAGCCCAGATCAATCAGGTACTCACCACGAGTGACAAATTCGCTAAATGGCTCAATGACACAGTTAGTCACAGAGGAGGCAATCAAACGATACATGTCATCCGCTTCATACTGCATCAGGTGGTAAGGTTCTGCCAGGGATAACAGGACGATGCGTTTATAAACAAAGTCGATGTTCAGCTGGATGGGTAATGGTGTATCCGGATAAGGATCATCAACCTGTTGCTGAAGTAACTGCCTGGCCTCTGCGAGTTTATAAAGTTGATGGATATCAGACCAGACCCTGGTGGGTTCCGTAGCATACATACCATAGGCATCAACCAGGCGCTGACTAAGAAAGGTCATTGCCAGATAGATACTCTCAGTCAGTAACATTTGATCGTATTCTTTTAGGTGGTTATTCGTGGCTAATTCCTGCACCACCAGTTTATAACCGAGAGCCATATGTTCGAGTAAGGTCTGTAACAGGTTGGCGCGATATAGTTGCTGTTGGTCAAGCGGGATACTGGCCTGGCGCAGCGGTTGTCGTATCGCATGTAATAATTCAGTGAAGACTGAACGTAATGTGTTATGTAGTTGTAAGCGGTCTTTGTAGCTGTAACGGCAGCTGTTGAGTGTTTTGATCTTTTCCAGCATCTGGTGCGACGCGACTGTGGTGTTGCCAATAGGCAGTTCGGCAGTCCAGCGTTCGAGCTGTTTTATTCGAATCTGTGGTCGTGATTTCGCAGAGACCCCGTCCGGGATGTTGAGCCTGGGAATGAGAATCTCAGTGCCCGCGGGAGAAGCCTTGATGTTGGATTTAAGCATGCGTTGGCAAGAATATAAGCATCTACTAAAATTGGATGTCAGCAAGCGAACTGATAACTTACCCGGTAATGTGGAAAATGTCACCAAAATATTGATTTCACTTGGAAAATTAGTATATTTGGCAATGAGTGGCAGGGATAATTTGACTGTACTAATCTGCGTTGAGATCCCATAATTAACAAAGCATTTTTGTCAGGTTTTGTTAAAGCACGTGTCACCAGATGTCGATATGCCTAAAACAATATAAAAAGAGCAGATAATAACGAGGAGTCGGGAATGAAAGTAAGTCGTATAAGCCAGTGGTTGGTGCTACTGAGTGCCATGATGTTTGCCCAGGGAGTGGTGGCAGCAGATTTGGTCATGACAGCACCGCCACGTGAAAAACCCGAAGCGGGTAAAAAAATCTACGGGCCAGTAGCAGAACACCTAACCAAGCTGTTGGGAAAAAAAGTCGTTTATGAGCATCCGAAAAACTGGCTCAATTACCAACGCGATATGCGAAATGATAAATATGACTTCGTGTTTGACGGGCCGCACTTCATCTCATGGCGGATGGCCCATCACGGCCACGATGTATTAGTCAAGCTGCCAGGCACCCTGGTATTTCATTTGGTGACTTCAAAAACGGATACTGAAATCAATAATACCGAAGACCTGGTGGGAAAAAAGATTTGTGGGATATCTCCACCAAACCTGTCGACACTTTCAGTGATCGCCGCCTATCCGAACCCGGTGCGTCAACCTGTGATTGTGGGTATCAAAGGTGGCATGGGCGCAGTACATAAAAATTATCAGGCAGGTGAGTGTCGTGCCGCTGTTTTCCGGCGCGCCTTTTTTAATAAAAAGCTGGCCAAGGAAGCAAGGGAGAAGTACAAAATTATCTATACTTCTACGCCTGTGCCCAACCAGGGATTTTCTGTAAGTAAGCGCATCTCGAAACGGGAGAAGAACCTGATCGTGCAGTCATTTACCTTTGGTGATGGAGTTAAGGCCACGAGTGGAGTCCTGCGCCGGTTTGGTGGTAAGGCGAAAAACTTTATCCGTGCCAAGACAGAAGAGTATCAGGGGCATAACTTGTTACTGGAAGGTGTTATCTTCGGTTGGTAAGGTATAGATGATATATATAAAAGGGCGAGCACTAGCTCGCCTTTTTTATGGTCGATAATAAAGTCGTTTTTCGTAATGCCCATATGAAATTTATAACTAAGAATCACCGCATAGCCGAGTTTATTGATAATCATGCACAAGAGTAGAGAGATCGGCATCGACTTCGGCTAAAGCCATTAGAACATCCATAAATACAGAATTGGATAATGCAGAGTATTCACTGCCTGCTAGAAAGTTTACAAATTGATGATATATATGCTTGACCATATATATGATATTTCATATACTTTTGCGTATGAGAATTGATGCCAACACTTTTTTTTCTGCCCTGGCTAATGAGGTACGCCTGCGCTGCCTCATCCTGTTACAAAACCAGGGCGAGCTGTGTGTTTGCGAGTTGACCCATGCCCTGGATCTGTCACAGCCGATGATTTCCCGCCACCTTGCCTTGCTACGTGATAACGGCCTGGTGGAGGACCGGCGCGAAGGCCAGTGGATTTACTATCGAATCAATCCAGCTTTACCCGAATGGATGTGCGACATACTGGAAACCACTACTCAGTCCAATGTCCGCAAGGCACCGTTCGCCGCAGATAAGCGCGCGCTTTGTGATATGCCAAACCGGCCCGGTGCGGCGTGTTGTGCCTGACTTTCGCTAATCCTGAAACCATTAAACGAGGATTTAATTATGAAACGATTTCATATACACATCAGTGTTGAAGATCTGAATAAAAATGTTCAGTTTTATTCACAGTTATTTAATAGCGAGCCCACAGTATTAAAGCAGGATTATGCCAAGTGGGCACTGGATGACCCGGCGGTGAACTTCGCCATCTCGAATCGTACCAGCAAGGTGGGGCTGGACCACGTGGGCATTCAAACCGACTCAAATGAAGAGTTAACACAATTGCGTGAGCAACTCGAAGCAGCCGGTGTGAAGGGCATCGCCCAGGACAACGCCACCTGTTGTTATACCCGTTCAGATAAATACTGGATCCAGGACCCACAGGGGATTGCCTGGGAGACTTTCCATTCGCTTGAGTCAGTGCCGGTGTTTAGCGAGAGACAACAAGATGAAGCAGAAGGCGCTTGTTGTGCACCGGGTTTATCTCAAGCGTCATCGAGCTGCTGTTAAGGGCACAACATGAATATTCTGTTTTTGTGCACGGGTAATTCCTGTCGCTCGCAGATGGCCGAAGGCTGGGCAAAGTATTTCGCTCGGCTGTCTGGTGATGACATCGAGGTGCAGTCGGCCGGCATCGAGGCGCATGGTCAGAATCCGCGTGCGATTGCCGTGATGCAGGAGGCGGGTGTGGATATCTCACTACAGGAATCCAGCAAACTGACCAATGACATGTTGAGCCGGGCTGATATATTAGTCACGGTCTGCGGTCATGCCGATGAACATTGCCCGGCCATTCCATCTGGCAAACAGAAGATCCACTGGCCTCTGAATGATCCGGCAAAGGCAACCGGTAGTGAAGAAGACGTCATGCAGGTGTTTCGTGCTACCCGCGATGAGATACGTGATCGCGTACAGACCCTGCTTGAACAAATAAATAAGCAATCAGCATAGGTAGTCAACAAGATGTCAGTTCAATGTGAAGTGACCGCCAAACAAGCGGCCGGGGAACCGATGGGCTTGTTTGAACGCTATCTCACTCTCTGGGTTTTTTTGTGTATTGTTGTCGGTATAACACTTGGTCATTTCTTTCCGGGTACATTCCAGACCGTAGGTGGTCTGGAGATCGCCAGGGTCAACTTGCCGGTGGCGGTTTTGATCTGGCTGATGATCATTCCGATGTTACTCAAGATCGATTTCAGTGCTTTGCATCATGTAAAAGAACACTGGAAGGGGATCGGGGTCACGTTATTTATCAACTGGGCGGTGAAACCGTTTTCCATGGCGTTGTTAGGCTGGCTGTTTATTCGCGGCCTGTTTGCCGAGTGGTTACCGGCGGAGCAACACGATAGTTATATTGCCGGCTTGATCCTGCTGGCAGCGGCACCGTGTACCGCGATGGTGTTTGTCTGGAGTAATCTGACTAAAGGCG
>JASFLV010000056.1:0-11473 GCA_050117915.1 Thioalkalispiraceae bacterium
AGTGAAACTGACAACCTAGACGCATAGCAAAACCCTGTTGTTTGAGTAAACGGCTATCCTGCTCATTTGTGAAAAGCCAGTGCATGGAGGAGGCATTCATATTTTCAACGAGCTGCTTGCATTGTTCAGTGAGAATTTTTGCGTAGACCGTAAAATCTTTATCTGCCGCAACTAACAAGCGCGGGCCCGTTACAGGCGTATAGGGAATGGCCGTGACAAGTTTTGGGTAATAGGGAAGGCCGGCACGATGATAGGCATCTGCCCATGCCCAGTCAAAGACCAACTCGCCATAGGAGTTGTCTTTTATATAGACAGGGGTGGACGCGACCAGGTCATCATTTTCATAAACGAGGATGTGCTGTGGATACCAGCCATAATCATGCAAACAACGATGTTTTTCCAGCGCTGACAAAAATTCATACTGAATGAACGGGTTTGTTCCGCCGACAAGGTTGTTCCATTGATTGGCAGCAACCTGCTTGAGGGAATCGATTATTTGAATCTGCATCGTAAAGCCAATACGCTGGCTATCGAGAAGTTGCCAGTTCAGAAATACAGCGCAGGGTTGAAGTGTAGATCCAACCCTGCGTGTTCAGGATGAAATTCTTATTTGTTTTCGAGATTGTCCAGATACTTTTCTGCATCGAGGGCCGCCATACAACCGGAGCCTGCTGAAGTGATGGCCTGTCGATAGACGTGATCAGCCACATCACCAGCGGCAAACACACCAGGGATACTCGTTTGAGTTGCGTTACCAGATGTGCCACTCTGGATTTTCAGGTAACCATGCTCCATATCAAGTTGGCCTTCAAAGATTGATGTATTCGGTTTGTGTCCAATCGCTATGAATACACCCATCAGGTCAATGTCCTTGGTAGAACCATCCTGAGTATTTTTGATTCTGACCCCGGTTACACCGCTGTCGTCGCCGAGTATTTCATCAACTTCATGATTCCATTCAATCGTGATATTACCGGACTTGGCTTTTTCCATAAGCTGGTCAGCCAGTATTTTCTCAGAACGGAATTTGTCGCGACGATGAATCACAGTAACATGCTTGGCAATATTGGCGAGAAATAATGCTTCTTCCACAGCCGTGTTCCCGCCGCCAACAACAGCGACATTCTGATTTTTGTAAAAGAAACCATCGCAGGTGGCACAAGCAGACACACCTTTACCTCTAAAAGTTTCTTCAGAAGGCAATCCCAGGTACATGGCGGATGCACCCGTGGCAATAATCAGTGCATCACAGGTATACGTCCCGCTATCACCTGTCAGGGTAAAAGGCTTGTTTTTCAGATCGACGGTATGAATATGATCAAAAATAATTTCGGTATCGAAACGTTCAGCATGTTTTTGCATGCGCTCCATCAGTCCCGGGCCCTGTACACCTTCATTGTCACCTGGCCAGTTATCTACGTCTGTAGTGGTCATTAATTGACCGCCCTGTTCAAGTCCAGTGATAAGAACAGGATCGAGGTTGGCACGCGCGGCATATACAGCAGCGCTATAACCTGCAGGCCCCGAGCCAAGGATTAACAAACGACAGTGCTTTGTTTCACTCATTCAAATACTCTCCGAGATTAATTTTGTTCAATTTCTTTGTGGACAACGTGCAAGCAACTGCGGTTCACTGCACATAACCAGAAAATTCTGGTCTATGGTACGTAAAGGACCAGTTCCGGTAAAGGTAGAATCAAACTCCGTAATTTAGAGGTATCACTGACAATGCGTATTGGCATTCCCAAAGAGATCAAAACCTATGAAGCTCGCGTCGCTTTACTCCCGGCAGCCTGTGCGGAATTAATCAAAGACGGCCATGAAGTACTGATCGAAAAAGATGCTGGACTCGAAGCGGGTTATCGTAATGAAGACTATCAAGCCATTGGTTGTAAAATACTCGAAACCGCAGAGCAAACCTATCACGGGGCGGAGCTCGTGGTGAAAGTTAAGGAACCTCTACCTCAAGAGGTCGAGTATCTTCGCGCCGAACAAATCCTGTTTTCCTATCTGCACCTCGCCGCTGAGCCGGCATTACTCGCCAGTTTGCAGGAAACAGGTATCACCGCAATTGGATTTGAAACTGTACAGGAAGGGCGGCAGCTACCCTTACTTGCCCCGATGAGTGATATTGCGGGTCGATTGTCTGTTCAGATAGGTGCCACGCTGTTACAGCACCACAATGGTGGTCGGGGCGTCTTGATAGGCGGTCTGGCGGGTGCAGAGCGGGGCAATATTGTCATTCTTGGCGCGGGTGTCGCAGGTGGCCATGCCGCCTTGGTGGCACAGGCTTTAGGTGCAAATGTGACTATTTTTGACCCAAATCGGGACAAATTAACACAAATGCGGGCATTTGGACCTAATGTCACCGGGCTCTTTCCTAACAGCCATGATATTGAGCGACATGTAAAACAGGCGGATTTGCTGGTGGGGGCCGTCCTGATACCCGGCGCAAAAGCCCCGAAGCTGGTTGATCGCCAACTGGTTAAACAAATGCATCCTGGCAGCGTGATCATTGATATTTCTGTGGATCAGGGCGGTTGTATCGAGACGACAAAGCCAACAAATTATGAAAATCCCACTTTCATCCTGGAAGATGTGGTGC
This sequence comes from Thioalkalispiraceae bacterium, assembly GCA_050117915.1. Classification (GTDB taxonomy): domain Bacteria; phylum Pseudomonadota; class Gammaproteobacteria; order UBA6429; family Thiohalophilaceae; genus SZUA-24. The sequence goes on from JASFLV010000056.1 coordinate 2,606, forward strand.
ATTTTGGTGTGACCAATATGCCTGGAGCCGTTCCCCGGAGCGCATCTCAGGCATTGTCGGCCGCCTTACTACCCTATATCCTGCGTCTAACAAAACCAGACTGGAAGACAGATAAGGCCCTGTTAGGTGGTATCAATGTGGAGGCCGGTAAGACTGTTCATCCAGCCTTGATTTCGTGAGCTGTTCTATTGATAATTATCAATTAAAATAGTAGGTTAGAATAAATACTTAATAGACTTGTTTAATTTTACGAGCAACCAATGGCCCAAGCAAAACAGAAAACAGATCGTCCCCCTTTAGCTGAACACCTACAGCGTGGTCTCCGCGAAGGGGCATTATTTGTATTTGCCTTTGTCGCCATCTACTTTCTCATCGCCATCACCAGCTATGCCCCGCAGGATCCAGGTTGGTCAACCAGTGCCCGCGGGGGCGAGGTGCAGAACCTTGGTGGCCTGGCCGGGGCCTGGTTTGCTGATGTCGTGCTCGCACTGTTTGGCTATCTGGCCTATCTGATACCGCTGATGGTGGCCTACGTGGGCTGGTTGATTTATCGGCAAATGCCAGTCAAACCGAGTGAATGGCGTTCACTCGCGTTACGCGGGCTAGGCTTTATCTTTACCCTGGCTTCGGCCTGTGGTCTGGCCAGTCTTTATGACAACCAGACTGTGAGTCAGCTGCCTCAGCATGTGACTGCTGGGGGAATATTCGGTGACCTGGTCAAAAATGGTATGACCTATGCGTTTAACCAGTTGGGTGCAACGTTACTGTTACTGGCCGTGTTTTTTAGTGCCTTTACCCTGTTTACTAATTTTTCCTGGCTGAAGTTAATGGATATCACGGGTGCCATCACCTTGAATAGCATTGGCTGGATACAGACGAAATTAACCGCCATGCTGGATCGTCGGCAGGATACTGAACGGCAGCAGCAACATCTGGAAAAGACCAAGATCAAGTTAGAGAAACAGGCACAGAAGAAAGCAGAACGCATACCACCCAGGATCGAACCTGTTATCCGGGAACCCAAAGTCAGTGAGCGCGCGCAAAAAGAACGCCAGGTTCCATTGTTCAGAACCGATGGCGAAACCGAATTACCCCCGCTGGCGTTACTTGATGAGCAAAAAGAAATTACCAATCCCATCGCTAAAGATGCATTAGAGGCAATTTCACGGCAGGTGGAAATCAAATTGGCCGATTTCGGCATCGAGGTCCAGGTTGTTGCGGTACATCCGGGGCCGGTGATCACGCGCTATGAATTACAACCCGCAGCTGGCGTTAAAGTAAGTCAGATTAGTAACCTTGCCAAAGACCTGGCCCGGGCTTTATCTGCGATTAGTGTTCGTATTGTTGAAGTCATCCCGGGCAAATCAACTGTGGGCCTGGAAATTCCGAATGAAGAGCGAGAAGTCGTGCAGTTACACGACAACCTCAAATCTGAAACATTTGAACGTGCCAAGTCACCTTTGACCCTGGCCCTGGGCAAGGATATCAGTGGTCACCCGGTCATTGCCGATCTTGCCAGAATGCCGCATTTGCTAGTTGCCGGTACCACCGGGGCAGGTAAGTCTGTGGCACTGAATGCCATGTTGTTAAGTATCTTATATAACGCCAAGCCTCAGGATGTAAGAATGATCCTGATTGACCCAAAGATGCTGGAGTTATCAATTTATGATGGCATTCCGCACTTATTGTCACCGGTAGTCACGGATATGAAAGATGCCAGTAACGCACTGCGCTGGTGTGTGGCCGAAATGGATCGACGTTACCAGCTCATGGCGGCACTTAAAGTCAGAAACATATCCGGATTTAATAAGAAGGTTGTCGAAGCCAAGGAAAAAGGCGAACCAATTTTAGATCCGTTACATCCGCAGGATTCCGAGGAGCCAGCAGCTGAGCTGGATAAGCTCCCTTATATTGTCGTTATCGTCGACGAACTCGCAGACATGATGATGTTGGTGGGCAAAAAGGTCGAGCAACTCATTGCACGTCTTGCCCAGAAGGCGCGCGCTGCCGGTGTGCACCTAATCCTGGCAACGCAACGACCTTCGGTTGATGTATTGACCGGATTAATCAAGGCCAATATCCCATGTAGAATTGCCTTCCAGGTTTCCTCAAAAGTTGACTCGCGCACGATTCTGGATCAACAGGGCGCTGAATCCTTGTTGGGTCATGGTGACATGTTGTATTTACCTGCGGGTACCGGCGTGCCGGTTCGTGTGCATGGCGCATTTGTCTCCGACAATGAAGTACACCGTGTTGTTGATTATTTAAAACAATCGGGTGAACCTCAATATGAAGATGATGTCTTAACCGGACCGAGTGAACCGTCACAAGTAATGAGCCTAACCGGCATCGATACCGAAGCGAAAGATGATGAATCGGATCCGCTCTATGATGAAGCCGTTAAAATTGTTACAGAGACACGTAGAGCATCAATATCAGGTGTGCAGCGACGTTTGAAGATAGGCTATAACAGGGCGGCACGAATGGTTGAAGCTATGGAAGCAGCCGGAGTGGTAGGTCCACAGGAGTCAAACGGCAACCGTGAAGTGCTGGCGCCACCGCCCCCCAAGGATTAATTATACTATTATGAAAAAAATTACCCTGACTTTATGTCTAATTGGTCTGTTAATACTACCTGTCCATGTCAGCGCAGCGACTCTGGATGAGTATCTTGGTCATGTAAATGCATTGGCTGCAGATTTTTCCCAATACGTTTTTAATGAATCAACCCAGGAACCTGAAACAAGTGAGGGTGCACTCTATGTCAAAAGCCCGGACAAATTTCGCTTAGTCTACGAGAAACCTTACAAACAGGTTTATGTCGCAGATGGTGAGCGCATCTGGAGTTATGATGAAGACCTGGAGCAAGTCACCATCAAGAAACAACAGGGTCTGCTCGCAAACTCTCCGGCAATGGTGCTTGGCAATCCGGCTGGTTTGAATGAAGCGTATGTTGTCCAGGCACAGAAGCAGGAAAACAATATTAACTGGTTTCATCTCACCCCCAAAAACCCAGACAGTCAGTTCGATCATATACGCCTGGGATTTGTCGGCAAGAATCTCTATGCTATGGAGTTGTATGATTCTTTTGGACAACGAACCCAGTTGCGTTTCAGCAAGTTGCAATACAACCCCACGATCAATGCAGATAAATTTAGATTTTCTGTCCCTGACGGCGTTGATGTGATCGGCGATACTGGTACCCAATGAACCAACAAGTCTCATCGGGTGACTTATTTGCTTCCCAGGAGGCTAATCTCTATAAGCCACTTGCCGATCGTATGCGACCCACCACGCTGGACGATTTCTACGGCCAACAACATCTGGTCGCGACAGGAAAACCGCTGCAACAGGCTATCGAGCAGGGCAAATTACATTCGATGATTTTCTGGGGACCACCCGGAACTGGCAAAACCACCCTTGCGCGAATCATTGCTAAGCAGTGTGACGCAAAATTTCTGACCATCTCTGCAGTTCTATCCGGTGTCAAAGATATCCGGGCCGCTATCGACGAAGCAAAACAGGTCAGGCTTACCTACCAGAAAAACAGTATTTTATTTGTCGACGAGGTCCACCGGTTTAACAAGGCGCAGCAAGATGCCTTTTTGCCTTTTGTTGAGGATGGTACAGTGACATTTATAGGTGCAACGACCGAGAACCCCTCATTTGAATTGAATAACGCACTATTATCACGGGCTCGCGTTTATGTACTAAAAACTCTCGAACCCGATGAGATCAAACTCGTATTAAAAAGGGCACTTTTAGACAAAGAGAAAGGTGTCGGCAGCCAGAATATTGATATCGATGAAGCTAGTTTAGATAAACTGGCCAACATTGTTGATGGTGACGCGCGTCGGGCTTTAAACCTGCTGGAGATTGCCGTCGATCTTGCCGATGACGTTAATGGCAATAAAATCATCAACGAAACGATTCTTAAAGATGTTTTGCAGCAAAGTTACCGCCGCTTTGATAAACAGGGGGAGGCATTTTACGATCAGATTTCGGCTCTACACAAATCAGTACGCGGATCCGATCCGGATGCTTCCTTATACTGGTTCGTACGTATGCTTGATGGGGGATGTGACCCGCTCTATATCGCAAGGCGAGTCGTACGCATGGCGAGTGAGGATATCGGTAATGCCGATCCACGCGGTCTGCAACTGGCTCTCAATGCCTGGGATGTTCAGGAACGACTCGGTCATCCCGAAGGGGAACTGGCTATCGCGCAGGCAATCATTTATCTAGCCTGCACACCTAAAAGCAATGCAGTTTACAAGGCATTCAACAACGCGAAAAAAGATGTCCAACAATCAGGCAGTGCAGAAGTTCCGATGCATCTACGTAATGCGCCAACCAAGCTGATGGATGAGCTGGGATATGGAAAACGTTACCGTTATGCCCATGACGAGCCGCATGCCTATGCAGCCGGAGAGAACTATTTCCCCGAAGGGATACAACCTGCTCGCTACTATGAACCATTACCTTACGGTCTGGAACAAAAGATCAGTGAACGTCTTGCCTTTCTCCGCAGCCTGGATGAAAAGGCAAAGTAGTTCCTGGCAGACGTTCATAAGCCAGCAAAAATCCCGTACAATCGCATCAATAAAATCAACCTAAGTAGACATGTGCAACAGCTTATTTTTATAGCAGCAGGCGGGGCCATCGGTGCGGTGATGCGTTTTGGCGTTTCGAATGGTGTCCACGCGCTTGCCGGAAGGGACTTTCCCTATGGCACATTGGTCGTCAATATCCTGGGGTCCATCTTGATTGGCTTTTGTTATATCGCACTGATTGAACGCCTGAGCCTTGGGCCAGAATGGCGTGCATTCATTATTATTGGAATCCTGGGTGCATTTACCACATTCTCGACATTTTCATTGGAGACCTTCAATTTAATTGAGAATGGCGACATGCTTAAGGCGGCAATCAATATACTGGTCAGTGTCAGCATTTGTTTGCTGGCCACATGGATTGGAATCGTCATAGCGAGGCAAATATGACAACAAAGCAAAATAAGATCACGATGGTCCGCATTTACCTCACTGAAGGTGAAGCACAACTGAAAACCCTGACAAAACGCCTGCGTGACTGGGAAAAACTGCGAGGTCTGACTGTATTTCGAGGGATTAGTGGCTATGGCGAATCGGGTGTCATCCATGGTGCTGCATTGATGGATCTGTCACTGAACCTGCCGATTGTTGTGGAGTTTTTTGATGACCATGAGAAAGTCGACGCCATCTGGGAGCATTTACAGGACATAATCAAGCCAGAGCACATGGTGCGCTGGGATGCAGAAATTAATACATAAAATTAAAGTAATAAAGGTTAATCAATGCTGGATAGCAAATTATTCCGCCAGGATATAGAACATACCAAGCGCCAATTGGCGCGTCGTGGTTTTAAACTCGATAGCCAGAAAATTTCTGAATTAGAAGAGCGCCGTAAATCTGTTCAGGTTAAAACACAGGATTTACAGGCAGAACGTAACAACAAATCAAAGGGAATTGGTAAGGCAAAAGCACAGGGGCAGGATATTCAACCTCTGCTCGATGAAGTTGCCAGTCTGGGTGATGAATTAAAGGCAGCTGAAAATGAGTTGAATGAAATCCAGTCTGAGCTTGAGGCGATTTTGCTGGGGGTGCCCAACATTCCAGATGAAAGTGTTCCAGACGGTAATGATGAGAATGATAATGTTGAGATTCGACGTTGGGGAGATATTCCTGACTTCAATTTTGAGATCAAGGACCATGTGGAAATCGGTGAGAACCTTGGGCAGCTTGATTTTGAAACCGCGGTAAAAATTACCGGTTCACGTTTTGCCGTGATGAGCGATCAAATAGCACGTCTGCATCGTGCGCTCATACAGTTTATGCTTGATCTGCATACCCAGGAACATGGCTATACCGAAACTTACGTACCCTATATTGTCAATGCCGATTCATTGCGCGGAACCGGACAGCTCCCCAAGTTTGAAGAAGATCTTTTCAAGCTGCGCTATGAGCAGGAATTTTATTTAATCCCTACCGCAGAAGTGCCTGTCACCAACATCGTGCGTGATCTGATCATTGATGATGACTATATGCCACGTAAATATGCCTGCCACACACCTTGTTTTCGCAGCGAGGCGGGGTCATATGGCAAAGATACACGCGGAATGATTCGCCAACATCAGTTTGAAAAGGTTGAACTTGTCCAGGTTGTTAAACCAGAGGATTCATTTGATGCCCTGGAACAATTAACAACCCATGCCGAAGAAGTTCTGAAGAGATTGAAGCTTGCTTACCGGGTTGTCAATTTATGTACAGGTGACATTGGGTTTTCTTCCAGGAAAACATACGACCTGGAGGTCTGGATGCCTTCACAAAATACTTACCGTGAAATATCTTCCTGTAGTAACTTTGGGGATTTCCAGGCCCGTCGCCTGAAAGCCCGCTGGCGAAATCCAGAGACAGGCAAGCCAGAACTCGTCCATACGATTAATGGTTCCGGGTTGGCAGTAGGAAGGACGCTGGTCGCGATTCTGGAAAATTACCAGAACAAAGACGGTAGTGTAGCCATACCTGAGGTATTGCGGGATTACTGCGGTTTCGATGTTATCGCACAGCGATAATCAGAAACACCACGAACAGGATCACAAAGCCGATGGGAATGATATAACTCATCCAGTCTTTCATGGTCCCTTTTGGCGAATGTTTGATGGCGTGTTTCATGCGAGGAAATAGATAGACCATCATCGCAATCAGAAACAAGGCTGATCCAATTTTCACCCAATCCATAAAAATTCCTTTCTAGATTAAAAAAGCCCCGAGTATTCGGGGCTTTTCGGCAATCAACTGACTGATTAATCGTTACCGCTAAATGCGCCGAGTAGATGCAGCAAGGCAGTAAACAGGTTAAGAATCGACAGGAAGATCCCTGCGGTTGCCATGATGTAGTTACGCTCACCGCCATGAATGATCGAAGAGGTCTGATAGAGAATGAAACCACTCATAATCAGAACTACACCGGCATTAACGGCCAGGAACAGGGCGGGCATTTCCAGGAAGATGTTCAGTAATGCCGCGCCAAGAATGACCAGGAAACCGACCATCAGGAACGCGCCCATGAAACTGAAATCCTTGCGGGTGGTCAATGCGTAACCGGAAAGACCCAGGAAGATGACGCCGGTACCACCCATTGCCGTCATCACGATAGAAGGATTGACTGCCAGGTAGTAACTCAGAATTGGGCCCAGCCCAAAGCCGAGTAGACCGGTAAAGGCAAACACCACAGCGATACCTGTGCCGGAATTAGCCGTACGAGGTAATACAAACCAGAGCAATGCAATCGCCACGATATCTGCAATGAGTGCTCCGCCGAATGAGACCTGCGTAACAACACCGACGTAGGCCATAATGGCGCTAAATACCAATGTCATGGATAACAGGGCATAGGTATTACGTAACACCTTGTTGGTGCTGAGTACCGATTCCCTGGTGCTGCTTTGAACGGACTGATTGTACATGATTACCTCACTTAAAAATTAAACTACTCACTATGACAACAGCATACCTGACTGGTTCCCAAGATCAAGCACTTATAGACCATGCCAAGTTATTGTAAAAGCTGGATTTTACCACCCGCTTCGGGTATGCTGCGCAGCCTTTGTAAATGCGTCATTTTATGCATTTTCACCGTAGATGTAATGGCGAAAGGTGAGGCTTTCAATAGTCCACAAAGGCAAAAAATTAACCCGCAGTTACAAAGGTTAAAATACAGATTTGGAGAGGTGGTCGCTTCGCACATCCGTGTGCTCTCGCGACACCTGTACCTCCATGTACAATGGCAGAGCCTGGTCGACCGATTTGGGACCATTTTGTCGGGAACAAAATGGGACGCGCGAAGCGCGCCCGAAGGGTGAGTGTCAGGATGACACGAATCAACAAATCGGAACATCGAGCGAAGCGAGATGGCCCCGAAGGGGCGAGGCACAGGACGTGCCGAGTAATGCACCGGAATTGAGTTTGGAGTACGAGATTTACAAGTTTGGAGAGGTGGCAGAGCCTGGTCGAATGCACCGGTCTTGAAAACCGGCGAGGGGCAACCCTCCGTGGGTTCGAATCCCACCCTCTCCGCCATAAAACAAACAAGGCTATCCAGCGCGGGTGGCCTTTTTTGTTTTCGTAACGTGGCAGGGATGAGAACCCACGGAATAGTCATTGGGTGGATGTGCGGAGCGGCCACCCTCGACTGCTTGTTCCTAATGCAGGAGATAACGCATCTGTCAGCCGCTCTAACAAACCTTAAATAAACCTTAAAATTTGGGTAAACAATGCCCAAGCCAGTCCAAATAAAGTATACTTCGCTCCCAGAACCACCCATTGGAATCACCCATTGAGCCATACAAAATACCCAGGGGGGCACTCGGTGATAAATGTACTTCTAGCCGATGATCATGATCTGGTGCGCATGGGGATGCGCCGCCTGTTAGAAGATGTTGGCGAGCTCAATATTATTGCCGAGGCAACGACCGGCGAAGAGGCTGTTTCCGTATGCCATGAGCACGATGTTCATGTCACCTTAATGGACATTAACATGCCCGGTATGGGCGGCATGGAGGCCACCAAAAAGATTGTCCAGCGGAACAGCAATATCAAGGTCATCATTGTTACTATGAATGAGGATGAGTTGCTGGCCCAGAAACTCCTCAAACTGGGCGCAGCCGGTTACCTGACAAAGGGCTGTAAAATTTCGGAGATCGTGCATGCGATTAAGGAAGTCATGGCAAACCGCCGCTACATCACCCCGGAAATAGCGCAGCAGCTCGCCCTGGCAGGCACCAAGTCCGAACAGGAACAATCCCCATTTCAGGAACTCTCTGAACGGGAA
>JASFLV010000057.1:0-11385 GCA_050117915.1 Thioalkalispiraceae bacterium
GCGGGTGGTGTTGTGCATGCAGCGCCTTGAGTCGCGCCCTGGCTACATGAGTGTAAATCTGGGTAGTTGAAATGTTGCTATGTCCCAGCAACATCTGTACAGCCCGTAAGTCCGCGCCATGATTCAGTAAATGCGTGGCAAAAGCATGACGCAGGGTGTGGGGGGATAAATGCGAACGAATGTTTTCCTTTTTTGCATAGCGTTTAATCAAATACCAAAAGGCCTGCCGGGTCATGCCCTGTTTACGGTTAGTCAGGAACAGCTCTTCTGCCCGACTGCCCTGTGCCAGTTCCGGACGCGCCTGTTTCTGATATTTCTCAAGCCAACGAATCGCCTCTTCGCCGAGCGGCACCAGTCGTTCCTTTTCACCTTTACCAGTTACACGTAATACTCCCTGTCTTAAATTCAACTGAAAATCACGTAGCGTTACCAGCTCAGAGACCCGTAGCCCCGTCGCGTAGAGCAACTCCAGCATCGTACGATCCCGAACACCAATGACCGTCGTGGTATCCGGTGAAGCGAGTAAACGCTCAACCTCTTCTTCTGTAAGTGAGTCAGGCAGAGGTCGACCCAGTTTGGGTGCCGCCAATAATCGAGTTGGATCTTCATTGATCAGGGCATGTCGCTGACAGTAGGAATAAAAACGCCGCAAGGTGGAAAGCAGTCGTGCGGTACTTCTCGGACTGCGTAGTGCTTCAGTCCTGGCAGCCAGGTAATCAAGCAGGTCGTTGCGTTGCACGGCAAGCAGTGCAATAGATTTATGCTGTGCTAGCCACTCGGCGGTTTTTTTCAAATCCGTACGATACGCGCTCAGGGTATTCTTGCTTAACCCGTATTCCATCCAGACTGAATCAATAAACTGATCAATCAGTGAAGTATTGGTGTGTTGCTGGTCAGCCACCAAGGTCAACCAACACCTTCATGCCTTAGTAGCCAGCTCTTACAATCGATATTTTTACCGTCAATCTGCCCACCAAAACCCCCGATACCCGACTTGGCAACAACTCGATGACAGGGAATGATCAAGGGAATGGGATTCGCCCGGCAGGCATTCCCGATTGCACGTGGGCTGCTACCTAGCTGCTTTGATAAGTCGCCGTAGGTCAGGGTTTTACCTACCGGGATTTTCTGTAACTTTGCCCAGACCCGTTTCTGAAATTCAGTACCCTGTGGTTTAACCGGTAAAGCAAGTTTTATATCAGCTGAATTGAAATAGGCTTCAATCTGTTTTTTTACTCTTTTTGAAAACGGGCTCAATTTGCCGTTGGTTGGTTTTTTCCTGGAAAAATATTCAAGCCCCACCAGGTGCTCATCTTCCGTCTCGATAAAAATTTTTCCAACCGGACTGTTTAGCACAAATGATTGTTTCATGATCCTAGCGCCTCACACATTGGTATACATTAAAGGTTTGCTTGCCCTGTTCGATCTGGGTTTCCGCCACAATCGTATCACCGCCCATATTGGCCGCCGCATTCCTCGCCAGTGTTTCCAGGTTCTCCCTGACAATATGCTCTTTTCGCTTTAGACCGATCACCTTGTCGGTGACAGTGGCGGTGGTTTTTCCTACATATTTACACCCTGCGACTTCGTTTCTGGCAAGTACGCGGACTTTGTCACCTTGCGCTGTCAGCTCAATCCAGCTACAACCACTGAGCAAAACCAGGCTGAATAAAATCAGTAACAGATTGACTCGCATAACACTCTCCTTCCTGGTTTATCTAGAGATTCCTGACTTGAGTAACATATAACAAACATAGCTTACCAATAATACACCGAGCAACGTAACCCACAGTTGGCTGGTATCACTCACCAGATAGAAAAAAGACGTATCCTGCACAATCGCAAACGGCACTGCTAACAAGATACCGATCAATGCCTCACCTGCAATCAGGCCGGATGCAAACAAGGTAGCTTGCTGGTTTTCTTCTTCACTTCTTGTTCGGAGTAAGTGTGCGATCAGTCCACCAATAAAAATAGTGGCTGACAAGGTAATGGGTAAATACATTCCGACCGCCACCGCCATCACCGGAATCCGAAATGGCTTGCCAAGTTGTTTCAGGGTCAAATCCAGGGTAATGATGATCGCCGCAAAAATCATCCCAATGAACATCAGGTCCCATTCCAGGGATTCACGAAACACCCCTAACGCTACCGATTGCATCAAACTGGCCTGGGGTGCGGCGAGTGCCTGGCTATTATCCATACCTGCCCGTGGCAGGTGCCCCATAAAACCATAGGCCTCATATAAGAGTGTCAGCACTGGAATCAGAATCAACCCGGCGGCAACCACGCCCAGTAACTGCATCCAGGTTTGGTAGCGGGGTGTGGCCCCGACGATTTGGCCTGCCTTGAGGTCCTGCATGGTATCGCCGGCAATTGCGGCGGCACAGCAGACGATCGCGCCAATGATGATAGTCAAGCCTGCTGCCTGTAACTGCAAGCCTGGCTGGAGATCAAATTGCGCCCTGCCGCCAAGGATCAGAAATACGAATAACGCGGCAATCAGGATCGTGGCAATGGTCACCCCGGAGATTGGATTGTTAGATGAGCCCACCAGGCCGGCCATGTAGGCGGCAACGGTAGAAAACAGAAAACTGGCCAGGATCGCAAACACCAAAGCGAAAATAACCAGCTCCAGGTAAGGAATCATGCGGTACTGCAAAATCGCAATCGGAATGGCAATAAGCAGCACCGCAAACAGACTATGCTGCATGGAAAATTCTGCAGAATTCTTCTGGCCACCCGGTTGCCCGGCCCTTTCCCGAAATGAGATCTGGATCGTCATCCAGACAGGTTTGATCGCCAGAAACAGGACCCACAACCCTGCAATCAGCATGGCACCGACACCGATGAAGCGTAATTTCTCCGACCATAAGCCAAAGGCATTGTCCATCGCTGAACCACTGAATGACAGCATGGAAAAAGAGGCATAAACCGGCATGGCAAATAGCCAGACGATCAAACCACCGATAAACATCAGGCTGGCAATCCGCAGACGGACAATAAAGCCAACGGCGATCAGTGCCGGTGACAGGTCTGCGCCAATGCCGGCTAACCATTTGCCTTGTTGGTAAGCATATTGAATGCTGCCAGCCGCAACCCCCAACCCGGATTGCAGTAACTTGACCAGTGCTGCGATAAAACTCCCACCTATCAAGGCATGGATTGCCCCGGGACGAGAATAACCGGCCTTTAACACCTCGGCGGTCGCCAATCCTTCCGGGAAGGTCAACTCATGATGATCGAGCAGTGCCTTGCGCAGTGGTACTGCGATTAACACGCCCAGCACCCCGCCAAGGGTAATCAATAGCGTCCCTTCGAGATAGTCGAAGTATTGCCAGCTACCCAGCAGGATCAGGGCCGGTAAGGTAAAAATCATCCCTGCTGCGAGTGACTCGCCTGCAGAGGCCGCGGTTTGAACCAGATTGTTTTCTAATATATTGGCATTGCGGACCCAACGTAAGATCGCAAACGAGATGACCGCGGCAGGAATCGAGGCGGAAACGGTCATCCCGACCTTCAGCCCCAGGTAGGCATTGGCCGCGCCCAACAACAGCGCAAGCCCCATACCAAATATTATTGCCCGAAAGGAGAATTCCATATTCTTTATGCGGAGTGTTACTCCCCCTCAACAGCTGGATAAAAAGCGTGAGCGCAGTGCGTTTATTGCATGGCCCACAAGCGATGTAATTCTCGTTGTAAGGTCGCACGGCGGGTTGGATCGTCCGTCACCCTGAGTAACCGCTTAAACAGGATGGTCGCATCATCATATAACCCGGCGCGCGCCAATGATTCCGCAGCCTGGTAATGTGCCGTTTGCGCCCAGGGATCCATGTTTTCCGGATCAGGGTGCATCGCCGAGGTCAGGTACAACTCGGCTGCATCCACAAAACGTTCCTGTGACTTTCTTGAATCGGCCATCCAGTAATAGAGTTCTCTTTGAATTTTGTCATCATCTGTCACTGTTAGAATTCTCTCAAACAGAGCAAAAGCAAGTTCATGCTCACCGGCCGTTTGTAAATCAAAAACAACCTGCAACAGTTTATCGATCTGTTCTTTTTCCAGCTGTTGATTCCTGTCCAGCAGGTCATTCAGGGCCTTCGCACCCACTTTGGTTTGTGTCCCTAACACCAGAATTCTCGCCCGACGTAACCACCACATAAATTGGTCAGACCCTTCCGGTGGTTCTTTGATGGTTGCCATCAATTCCGAGGCACGATCGATATCGGAGTCCCTGAGTGCAATGTCAACCAGTGCATGTCGAACCGGTGCCGGGATCTTCTCGGTGGTAGAAAAGTATTTCGAATCCAGAAACAGATGCATAAGTAGTTTGTTTCCAGACCTGCGTTGATCGAGCAACTTTGTAAACTTTGCAGAGGCCTGCTCTCTGGATTCCGCTGACTGACTGCGTAACATCACAAACGCAGACATGGCGCGGGCGCCAACCGGTTTTTTCTTTTTGATTCGTTCCGCAACCTCGAGCCATTTTTTATCCTGACCGATCAACAATTGTTCGTTGTTACTGATACTAAGCGCATAGTCGATGTAGGCATTCCATAATGAATCACTATTAACCTGGTAGATAGATTCATCCAATGTCAGGTTCTGCTTGTCTGCCAGGATATGTTCAAGTGCATTGGCCTTGGAGCCACGACTACCTCTTCGTTGCGCCGTTTCGGCAACCACCGCCCAAAGATTGATTTTCAGATCGTCATCAAATTTTTTATCATTCAAATAACGTAATGCAGCTTGCATGACTCGCTGCGGTGAGCGCACGTTGCCGCGTAACTGGGCAAGCAACATGAGTGCCGCTGCTTCTGGTTTATCCGAATAGGGTTTTAATATCTCAATCGTTTCACTGGCTCGATGATTTAAAATCGCGATTCGCGCCCGTACCAGGCTGTCATCAAAAACAGAATCCGGATCACTGTCAGCAAGATCCTGTTGCAGGCGAAGACTGGCCGTGGAAGCATCGCCAGCGCGACCATCGGTAAGATAAGACTTGATGATCAGGCGTCGCCACTGGGTGATCATCTCAGCGGTATGCTGGTCAGGATTGACACGCCAGATCAAATTACGTAACTCATGACGCGCCTGTTCACCTTCCCCGAAGTGAATCAGGGCACTGGCCCTTTCGGTCCTGGCCCAGAAAATAAATTCACTCCCGACAAAATCAGGTAACACCGCCAGGCGATCAGTGATTTTCTGCCACTCTTTTCGCGATTTGTAAAACTCGATACGTTGTCTTTCCCAGGCCATCCATTGCTCTGGCTGATTTTTGATTTGCGCTTGCTCACGTTCCAGGATCCGTACCGACAACTCCACCGCCCCGGTGTCGGCAATCTGTTTAATCGCCTGCAAACTGATTGCCGAAACGCTGTGTGCCGGCAACAACATCAAGCTGATAAACAGCAAACCCGTTAGCCGGGCCATAGTTAGATTTTTACAATGCTGCATAGGTAGTAATAAAAAATATTTTTATGCTCAAAGTGTACACCATTTAAACTTGCCGACCCGCATGTTGTTTATATGCATGGGAAGCGCAATCCATATTTCTACCATTATCACAGGCAATAAAAAACGGGCCGTAGCCCGTTTCTTATAAATTATGTCCAGACCGACGCTATTACCGGGTCTGAAGCTTTTCCTTGATACGTGCAGATTTACCCTGGCGCTCACGCAGGAAGTACAGCTTGGCACGACGCACCTTACCACGGCGCTTCACATCGATAGAGTCGATGCTTGGGCTGTAGGTCTGGAAGACACGCTCAACGCCTTCGCCATGTGAAATCTTGCGAACGGTAAACGATGAATTCAGGCCACGATTCTTGCGAGCAATCACAACACCCTCATAGGCCTGGAGGCGCTCGTTTTTGCCCTCTTTCACCTTCACTTTGACCACGACAGTATCACCGGCGGCAAAATCCGGTATCTCTCGGCTCATTTGTTCTGTTTCCAACTGCTTAATGATATCGCTCACGGTAAAACCCTCAATTCGTAAGGCGCGGAATTATACATGCTGAACCCCGCCGAAGCCAATGGAAATAGCGGTTTTTCAGTAAATTTCCTCGAAATTGCGCATCAGCAGCATGGCGCCAGTTGAGAACCTTAATCTGCTAGAACGTCTTCAGATGGATGCCCGGCAATCGGCAATTGCTCCTGCATTGCTCTACCTCGCACATCCCTGTGCTCGAGGCGGAAAATTGTGAAAAATTGCGAGTTTTGCACAGGGATGTGCTTAGTTCGCGAAGGCCATGGATGGCCGAGAGCGACTTATACACTTGAGTAAATGAGTGTTTTTCGTGGATTTTCTAACGCAGTATGATGCCGCCTGAGGCTTTCTAGAGGCCTTCGACCTCGTATTCGCGAATAAACTCGTCCAATAACTGCTGCTGCTCCGCGTTCAAATCCAGCTTTTCCAGCAGATCCGGGCGCCTTAGCCAGGTCCTTCCCAGGGACTGCTTCTGGCGCCAGCGGTTGATTGCCGCATGATCACCGCTCAGGAGGATATCGGGTACTGAGAACCCGTCCACGTCTTCCGGGCGGGTGTAATGGGGGTGATCCAGCAGGCCTGCCACGAAAGAATCCTGTTCTGCAGAGAGCTCATGGCCCAGGGCCTCAGGCAACAGACGCGTCATGCCATCGATACAGACCATCGCCGCCAGCTCACCACCGCTTAACACATAATCGCCGATTGACCACTCCTCATCCACTTCGGCGCTGATCAGGCGTTCATCAATCCCTTCATAACGGCCACAGACCAGCACAACCCGTTCATGGCTGGCCAGTTCCTTCATACCCTTCTGATCCAGCTTACGCCCCTGTGGAGAGAGATAGACCACCCGCGCCGGTTTATCGGTGCTATTCCGGGCCCGGCGAATCGCCTCCCTGAGGGGCTTCATCATCAACACCATGCCCGGACCACCGCCATATGGGCGATCGTCTACGGTGTTATGTACATCTTCACAATAGTCACGGGGGTTCCAGAAACCCAGCTCCACAATGCCGCGCTTCATGGCACGACCCGTGATCCCATAATCACTGAGTACTTTGAACATCTCGGGAAATAACGTAACAACATCAATCTGCATAACACTTACCTATTACTTAACCGCAATTTACTATATGTGAGTTTACTACTATAGAGCTTGTAGCATCGGGCCTGGAGACTTTTCAAGACCGTCAACAACAGGGAAGCTGTTGCCGAGCGTACATTTACGTACTCGTCGCGTGTCTTGGAAAACCTTAATCTGATTCTCCTCCTAAATCCCATTCCCAATCGACGTACACCTTGCCTTCATCAAGATCTACATTATCTATATAGTGGTCAACCACATAAGGTATCAATATCTCATTTTCACCATTTTGAATGACCAGCACATCATGGGCCCCGGTCGGCAGTAAGCCCCTGATTTCGCCGACAATCCTTCCTTGCCGGTTAATCACCTGTAAGCCAATCAGGTCGGACCAGTAAAATTCCCCTTCTCCAGGCGGAGGTAACTGGGACCGATCGATAGCAATTTGAAAGCCGACTAAACTGGCCGCCTGATCGCGATCATCACACCCTTGCAGGTGGGCGATCAGCCCCTTGTTGTGACGCTGGCCTTCCACAAGTTCATAACGCAACCATTCACCGTTTTTGTTCAGATACCAGGGGGAGTACTGCAGGATATTGGTAAGCGGCTCTGTCTCGGAACGGACTTTTATCCAGCCCTTGATGCCAAAAACCCCAGCCACATTTCCGACGATCACGGGGTGACTGGGGTTTGAATCCATCTTACAACGGAGGCTGGGGGTTTAAGCCGCCTCTTTGAGCAATTTTTCTACGCGTTCGGAGGTCTTGGCGCCCTGGCTTAACCAGTACTGGACGCGATCTTTATCCACGTTCAGACGAACTTCCTGACCTTTGGCCATCGGGTTGAAATAACCTACGCGCTCAATATAACCACTATCGCGACGACGACGACTGTCAGTCACAACAATACTATAGAAAGGCTTCTTCTTTGCGCCACCACGTGCTAATCGAATAGTTACCATAATTTCTCTCTGTGCTTGTTTAATCCGTGTCAGGCAGCGGTTCCGCCTGACCCCTCCGAGCCACAGCAACGAGTCTCGGGAAAGGGGCGCATTGTACTGAAATTGACGGAAAAGTGAAGGGATTTTGTGGTTTTTCGTTCCCACCGGGAACGACCTACTTTTTTCTTCATCCTGGTTTCGCCCCAACTGAGGCGAGTGACTTTCTTTTTGCTTGTCGGATTGTGGTTTTTCGTTCCCACTGGGAACGAGGTACTTTCTTTGTACAGACAAAGAATTTATCTCGGTTTCGCCCCAGCTGGGGCGACTTACTTTCTTGTGGCAACAAGAAAGTAAGCAAAGAAATGCTTCCCCAGCACTTGCCAGACGTTCGTGGCTTATTGGCTTACTCAGGCAAATTTTGTGATTCGCCTTCCCTGGCTCATCACAAAAGCTCGGCGTCCTGCCTCGCCCCTTCGGGTTTCCCTTGCGTGTAGCCAAACGCCCCTCACGGCAAGTGGATGGGGAAATTTCCACTTAGCGACCACAGCATACACTTTTCAGAATCATTCTCTGCCCTGTCTGCGAGCAAAAGCTCCCCCATATGCGGGTGTGTAAGTTTTTGTGTTTTTTGTGAACATAAAAAAGAGCGAGGCAGGACGCCGAGCCCGGTTTTGTCGAGCATGGATGCGAGTCAAAACCGGACAGGGCAAAAAGCAATAAAACTTACGGATTACACCCGCATCGGGGGACGATTTTCTTTGGGTACTTTCTTTGTTCGCACAAAGAAAGTACCTCGCTTCCAGTGGAAGCGAAAAAACACATGCTCTTACATCCCAAAACCCGGCGGCATGCCGCCACCTGGCGGCATCCCCCCACCTTTGAGCTGTTTCATCATCTTGGCCATGCCGCCTTTTTTCATCTTCTTCATCATCTTCTGCATTTGCTTGAATTGCTTGAGCAAGCGATTGACGTCCTGGATCTGGGTACCGGAGCCCTGGGCAATCCGGCGCTTGCGCGAGCCGTTGATCACGTCAGGAAAGCGGCGCTCTTTTGGAGTCATGGAATTAATAATCGCCTCCAGGCGGGTAATCTGTTTGTCATCCACCTGGTTCATGGCCTGTTGCGAAACACCGCCCATGCCCGGCATCTTGTCGAGCAGACCGGCCATGCCACCCATTTTTTTCACCTGAGCAAACTGGTCACGAAAATCCTCCAGATCAAAGCCTTTGCCCTTTTTGAATTTGTTTGCCAGTTTCTCGGCCTTTTCCACATCGATCTTGTCCTGGACCTCTTCCACCAGGCTGACCACATCCCCCATCCCCAGGATGCGTGAAGCAATCCGGTCCGGATGAAAAGGCTCGAGGGCGTCGGGTTTCTCACCCACACCCATGAATTTAATCGGTTTGCCCGTAATCGCACGTACCGAAAGCGCCGCACCGCCACGGGCATCACCGTCGGTCTTGGTCAGGATGACCCCGGTTAGAGGCAGGGCATCACCGAAGGCTTTGGCCGTGTTGGCGGCATCCTGGCCGGTCATGCTATCGACCACAAACAAGGTCTCCACCGGATTAACACTGGCATGCAGCTGTTTAATCTCACTCATCATGGCTTCATCGATATGCAGGCGGCCCGCGGTATCAATGATCAACACATCCTGGTGTCTGACCTTGGCCTCCTTGTAAGCAGCCTTGGCGATCTTTTCTGGCTTTTGCTTGATATCACTGGGGAAGAAACTGGCACCAACCTGCTCGGCCACGGTCTTGAGCTGTTCAATCGCGGCAGGTCGATAGACGTCGCAACTGACTACCATGACTGACTTTTTCTCTTTCTTTTGTAGCCAGTTGGCCAGTTTGCCGACCGTGGTGGTCTTACCTGCACCCTGCAGGCCGGCCATCAGGATCACCGCCGGCGGGGTGACACTTAAGTCCAGGCTGTCATTGGCATCCCCCATTAGATGGGTTAGCTCATCGTTCACGACCTTGATAAAGGCCTGGCCGGGACTCAGACTTTTGAGGACGGTTTCACCAACGGCCTTCTCCCGGACGCCGTCGATGAATTGCTTCACCACCGGCAGGGCCACGTCGGCCTCCAGTAGCGCCATGCGGACTTCGCGCAACGTATCCTTTATATTGTCTTCAGTGAGGCGGCCAACGCCACGCAGATTACGAACTGTCTGACCGAGTCGGTCGGTTAATCCATCAAACATAATGAGTTACAACAAGAATAAGAATGAAATCCTAGTATACCCCAGGAAGGCCCATCAGCTAAGTGGGATGGTGGTAAGAATGTGGCCCGCAAACTGATTCAGGCGAAATTGATTTTGGTGCCACCGGACAGGGAGTGGACAGCATGGCTTTTGATCGCCGCTTCGCATTCAGCTAGGATTTCCTGCTCGGCACCGGGTTTGTTATGACTGATATAGACCCGTGGTTTGTGCTTGAGCTTGACCAGGTCCTCGGCCAATAGATCGGCACAATAGTGACCCGCCCGGCGACACAGATCGACATCGGCATTGGTAAAGGCGGTCTCGACGATCAGGACATCCAGCTTGTCCTGCTGGTTGAGTCCTTCCCAAAAAGAGTCATTGGTGGTGGTATCCCCGCTGAAGGCAAACACACCACTGGCATTTTCGACCCGGTAGCCCACCGCCGGTACCACGTGATTGACATCAATCATCTCTAAATGGCGATCCTTGATGGTGACTTTCTGGCCCGGTTTCATGACTTCGAACGACATGACCGGATTTTGTGCATTTGGTAACTTGGAGAAGTCGGGCCAGATGACATTATTGAATATGTGCTTCTTCAGGGCATCAATCGTGACCGGCTGGGCATGGATCGTGATTGGCTGTTCAATGCGATCAAAAATGGTATCGACTAACAACGGAATACAGGCAATATGATCCAGATGCGAATGGGTGATGAAGATGTGACGTATCTTCAGCATATCTTCCATAGAAAGATCACCGACACCGGTCCCGGCATCAATCAGGACATCCTGGTCAATCATTAAGGTTGTGGTGCGAAGGTCAATGCCGACACCGCCACTACATCCAAGTATCTTTATTTCCATTTCAACTCATTAATTAAGTGCCGGAAAATGCACCACTGCTAAATTTATAGATCATGCCACAGCCTGAGTAAATCAGAATGCGTCCAGGGTCACAACCTGTCTGACTGCCCAGACAACACTTCTAGTATGGCAATTGCCCAATTTAACTCCATTCGCTGGCTAAACTTACTTTCTTATAGACAACTGGCTTACTCATCGGCCATTTTGCCCATGGCTTAAAACTTTTTGGCCGTAGCCGGACCTGATCGACGAATAAGCGCTTTTTAAAAACAGCGAGTTAAGCCACAATAGCCAGCA
>JASFLV010000058.1:0-11289 GCA_050117915.1 Thioalkalispiraceae bacterium
CTTCGCGTTGCATCGAATTAAACCACATGCTCCACCGCTTGTGCGGGCCCCCGTCAATTCCTTTGAGTTTTAATCTTGCGACCGTACTCCCCAGGCGGTCAACTTATCGCGTTAGCTGCGCCACTAAGAATATTAAATCCCCAACGGCTAGTTGACATCGTTTACGGCGTGGACTACCAGGGTATCTAATCCTGTTTGCTCCCCACGCTTTCGCACCTCAGCGTCAGTATTGGTCCAGGAAGTCGCCTTCGCCACTGATGTTCCTTCAGATATCTACGCATTTCACCGCTACACCTGAAATTCCACTTCCCTCTACCATACTCTAGCCTGCCAGTATCGAATGCAATTCCCAGGTTGAGCCCGGGGATTTCACATCCGACTTAACAAACCGCCTACGCGCGCTTTACGCCCAGTAATTCCGATTAACGCTTGCACCCTCCGTATTACCGCGGCTGCTGGCACGGAGTTAGCCGGTGCTTCTTCTGATGGTACCGTCATTATCTTCCCATCTGAAAGTGCTTTACAACCCGCAGGCCTTCTTCACACACGCGGCATTGCTGGATCAGGGTTTCCCCCATTGTCCAATATTCCCCACTGCTGCCTCCCGTAGGAGTCTGGGCCGTGTCTCAGTCCCAGTGTGGCTGATCGTCCTCTCAGACCAGCTACTGATCGTTGCCTTGGTGAGCTTTTACCTCACCAACAAGCTAATCAGACATAGGCTCATCCAATAGCGCCCGAAGGCTTTCCTCCGTAGAGATTATGCGGTATTAGCTCGGATTTCTCCGAGTTGTCCCCCACTACAGGGCAGATTCCTATGCATTACTCACCCGTCCGCCACTCGTCAGCCGGAAGCAAGCTTCCGCTGTTACCGTTCGACTTGCATGTGTTAGGCATGCCGCCAGCGTTCAATCTGAGCCAGGATCAAACTCTTCAGTTTAAAGTTTGATGTCACTTTGAGGGTGACAAATCCTTTAGATGAAAAGTAATCCAAGCATCAAAAAAACTACTTAAGTAAAACTACTTAATAGAAATTTGACATTAGGTTACTTACATCGATTTTCATTGGCATACAAAGCCTCTTCAAACAATGTAAGTACCCACACAAATTATCTGATCGAATTGTTAAAGAGCAAAAACCGGCATCCAAGTGGAGAGCCGGCGCAGACTGACTAGTATATAGTCTAAATATGAATCCCGTCAAGCTTTTCAAGGGCTTACGGGTTCCCCTTCTGGTCTTTCCGAAGAGGTCAACGTCATGCGAAGGCGCGCATTATACGCACCCCGAAAGGCACGTCAAGACTTATATGACATAGAAATGAAAACTTTTTTCGGGACCCGAATAGCTCCCGAACCAGCCCATGAATGATACACGGCAATCAATAATATATCTTATATATCAATGTGTTAAGTGCATCATAGCCTGGCCGGATGGATTCACAGGGAAATCTTGTCATCGATTCTGTTTAAGATCAATGCGCTTTTGCATAGAAATATTTTTTCAAGTTCCCCAAAAAGACAAGAGAGCTTATCCCCCTTAGAAACGACTATGCACAGATGTTATCGTCAGGGGAGCAATACCAGCCAGTGGGCCAGGTATGGCAGTATCAGGCAGAAGCCTCAGAAATCAACGGGTTGACCGGCTTGATATAGCGATAATCCGGCACGATGCTGATATTCAGCCAATAGTGACAGACCTCCTTCAGTAACGTGGCATATTCAGTAAACACAACCGGCTTTTGAATGACACTACTGGCCCCTGCCGCATAGCACCTGAGAATTTCATGTTCCCGTCCAGGACTGCCAATCACGACAATCGGGGTATGTTCTGTGAGCGGAGTCTGGCGTAACCTGCGTATCAGGTTAAAGATGGATTCAGCGTCCCGACTGGAGGTATCCAGATGTAAATCAATCAGTAGCAGATCGGGCCTTGTCGTGGTCTCTGATTCACTGATAGCTTCTTTCAGCGCCCTGGATGTCTGTAAGACTTCAAGATAAACAGTATAGCCCGACGTTGAAATGGCACGCCGTGCCAGGGCAATGTCATCACTGTTTTGCTCCACCAGGTATACCTGCTTGGTAGATGTCGTTGAAGGCGGGCTGTTTTGTATTGGGGGTTTATTCATCCTTGAATCCATCGATGTTGTTTCCACTATTCTGGTAATTACTACGCACGCTGTCATCAGTAATCTTTTACAAGTTGTGTCATATCCATCAGTGGTAACGATCTTTTACAATTAGATGAGGTAAATTGACGAGAATTTAAGCTTAATCCAGATAAATCGATAACTCGCTAGAGTTTAAGGGCTTTTTTGCAAAATATTTTCCTCTGCAAAGCAAATTTCACTTCCATTTTTCTGAGATTTTATTATATTCGTATAAACCCCAATTAACTGATTTAGGTATGCCAAGAATGCAAGAACGGGAAGCCAAAATTCTTTTTGAGTCCAATGACCTCAAAAATGTCGTTGTCCAGCCAAGTAATGGTAAACCGGGTTGGCATATCAGCTTTGTTGATAAAAATGATACAACACGATTCCTGGTGTCAAAACGCTCCACTGACCCACGACTGTTCAAAACATCGGACGCCGCGCTGCGCTGTTGCGCACGGATTGGCTTTCATCAGGTCGAAGTCATCGTTTAATAAGCAAGGCTACCTGTCATTTTCTGTCAGCCATAAAACGGGTTTTATTGATCTGGCTCCTTTCCCATATTTGTCCATTTGGTTATGATTCGCGCTAGTCAATTAATCTAGCCATATTAGCCGGACGACAGCCAGTATGAATGAACGAGACGTCAGACTGCTCTTTAGTGCAAATCACTGGAGTGGGGCGATAATCAAATATGCCGCCAAAGAGGCGGGCTGGCTGGTTGAGCTTGAGGAAGCTGCAACCCACAAGCTCCAGGTTCTTACGCTTAAGCGCGGTAAACCACGCGTGTTCAAAACCTCTGACACGGCATTAATGTGGTGTCGTGATATCGGTTTCCAGAAAATAACCGTTCAGCTACATAAACTGCATGCCAGCGGTCTGGTGGCCAATGAAACCCCGATCATTTTGCTGGTCGAGGATAACAACAATGACATCGAACTGACCTTCCGCGCAATTCAGAGGCTGGATACTGACTTTGACATCATTGTCTGTCGGGACGGACAGGAAGCACTGGACTTTTTATTCGCCCAGGGTAAATACGCCACACGAAATCGAAAAGAGCTACCACAATTGATATTACTGGATATCAACTTACCCAAAGTTAACGGGATCAGTGTCCTGCAACAAATACGAAAATCCGATATCTGCCACTCGATACCGGTCGTGATGTTGACGACTTCTGATGAAAAGACCGATATCCAGGAATGTTATGAAAGTGGCGCAAACAGTTATGTATGCAAGCCCGTCGATTATTCTACATTTTGTAATACATTAAAGACACTTGGCGAATATTGGTTAACCACCAACACCCCACCCGTGCATGACTAGTTCACCCTTGTAGCCAGACTGAAATAAATCGTGGTCCCTTCTTCAGGTTTCGAATCTGCCCAAATACGACCACCATGTCTTTCTATAATTCTAAAGACTGTAGCTAAACCGATACCATATCCACTGTATTCTTTCTCACCGTGCAACCTTTGAAAGGGCTTAAACAACCTGTCCTTGTATGACATGTCAAAACCGACCCCATTATCCTGTACATAAATCACAGTACCACTGCGATCATCATATTTACCGATATTCAAAATTTGTTCATCTTTTACTGCCGAGAACTTCAGTGCATTGTTGACCAGGTTTTCAAGGGCAATTTTGAGTAAGCGTCGATCGCCATTAACAATAATATCATCTTCAATATTGAAATTGAGTTTATTTAGTTCACATGTATCATTTAACTCTTCAAGAATTGAATGACATAAACAGGTTAAATCAACTTCCTGGATATCAAGCTCCAGACGTCTGATCCGCGAAAGTGACAATATACTATCAATCAACCCCCCCATTTTCTCACTTGCTGTGCATATCTTTGTTAACAGTAGACGCCCCTCTTCATCGAGTTGCTCTCTCTTGTCTTCCTCGAGGATGTGTGCAAAACCATTAATTGCGCGTAAAGGGGTCCGCAAATCATGAGAAACCGAATAGCTAAAACTTTCAAGCTCATTATACATCTGCTGTAATTCACCGGTACGAGCATTTACTAATTCCTCTAAATGCCCCTGATATAAAGCTAATTTTCGTTCAATTGCTCTTCTCTCTGTAATATCAGTAAAGCTTACCACCGCCCCTTCAACTGTATCATTGCGCAGAATTGGATAAGCCCAACACTCAATATAAATAAACGAACCATCACTACACCAGGCGACTTCATTAGTTTTATGCGTCCGTGTTTTAGTGTTAATAGTTTTATAGAGATGACATTCTTCTGGAGCACGAACACTTCCATCATCATATTTGAAATGCAACATTTTATGCATATTTATACCAAGTAATTCTTCTTTTTGGTAACCCAGTAAATCTAGACACGCCTTGTTGACAAATGTGCAATCGCCTTTTAGGTCGACACCATAAATGGCAGACGCGGTTGAATCCATAATCAACTGAATAAATATATCCCTTTCTTCAAGTTCTTTTACAGAGGACTTGATATTTGATTGCATCCTGGTAAATGCTTTAACAACCACATCAAGTTCATCATCAGCGTCATCGACTCTTGATTTACGATTCAACTTGAGTTGCATATTCAGGTTAGAAAGGTTGAGTTTACTGGCAAAATCAGAGATACGATGTAAATGGCGAGTGACCAGCAACTCAAAGAGAAGAAATATAAATCCAGCAACGAAGAATGTTTTAATGGCGTTGCTAACCAAAATTGTTAATGCTTCATCATAGAGGTTTTGATATACATCATTCAAAGTCGCCTGCACATATAAATCAGCAATATGTAACTGTTTTCCGCGATGCATATAGTAAATTGGATAATTTTTTACTATCTTGTTTTTTGACTGCATTTCGCCAGCATTAAGCCACATCTTTCCCTGTTCACGAACTTCGATATAAACAATATTTGGCAAGTTCAATAACCCATTTAATAAGACACGCATCTCTTTTTTATCTGCAACCCAGATCTGGGTTGCAATACTTGACAGATAGACGGTTTCGATTTCTACCATGTGTTGCTTAATAGCAGTGACATCTTTTGTGTACTGCCCATACAACTGATAAGCACTGGTAAAGAAGGTTATAAGAGAACTGAACAGGACTATCGCGATAATTAGACGATGTGCGATTCGTTTTGAAGAGGATTTAGAATTGAATGTCATAATATACCGCTAATGATTTATCACGCCAGAAATCAGGCATAAGCAAATCATTAACTTTAGCTTTCTATTTTACTAAATAAAAATATAGCTTATGTTTCTATGCCGTCTATCTATTCAAAATAGAAGCCGGAGCTAGATACTAAAGCTTAAGTCTATCGCGTTGTACTAACCGACCGTCACTTTCGCAAAGCGTCGTTTACCAACCTGATATACATGGCAGGTACCTATCTTGATTTGTAATTTAGGGTCCTCGATCCTGTCTCCGTCAATTTTGACTGCACCTTGTTTGATCATGCGCATTGCATCAGAGGTACTATTAACCAGGTTTGCCTGTTTGAGAAGGTTCGCGATGGGGATTTGTCCTTCGGTTGCAGCAACAGTTGCTTCTGGAATATCCTCTGGCATTGCACCTTTCTGGAATCGGGCAATAAAGTTCTCCATTGCTTTTTGCGCAGCAGCCTTGTCATGAAAACGCTCGATAATTTCTTCGGCAAGTTTAAACTTTACATCACGTGGATTTGTACCTTCAGCAACAGCTGTTTTGAATTGCTCAATTTCCGCATCCGATTTAAAACTTAACAACTCAAAATAGCGCCACATGAGATCATCGGAAATGGACATAATCTTGCCAAACATTTCATCAGGTGCTTCATGAATACCAATATAGTTGTTTAGTGATTTGGACATCTTCTGCACGCCATCCAGCCCCTCGAGAATCGGCATGGTCATGACTATTTGCGGATCCTGTCCGTAGTGCTTCTGTAACTCGCGGCCCACCAGCAAATTAAACTTTTGATCTGTCCCGCCTAGCTCGACATCGGCCTTCATTGCTACCGAGTCATAACCCTGAATTAGCGGGTATAAAAATTCATGTATTGCAATTGGCTGACCTGATTTATAACGCTTATCAAAATCATCACGTTCCAGCATGCGTGCGACGGTATGCTTTGCAGCTAACTGGATTAAATCTGTCACGTTCATCTCATTCATCCAGCTAGAGTTGAACATGACCAGGGTCCTCTCGGGATCCAGAATCTTAAAAATTTGTTGTTCGTAGGTTCTTGCGTTTTCAATCACTTCATCACGTGTTAAGGGTGGGCGTGTGGTACTTTTTCCTGTGGGATCACCGATCATGCCGGTGAAATCACCAATCAGAAACAGAACTTCATGACCAAGATTCTGGAATTGACGAAGTTTATTGATCAATACGGTATGCCCCAGGTGCAAATCAGGCGCAGTCGGATCGAATCCCGCCTTGATCCTGAGAGGCTTACCTTTTTTCAGTTTTTCTATGAGCTCGCTTTCAAGCAGGATCTCATCACAGCCACGCTTGAGTATGGCTAAATTCTCGTCAATCTGTTCTACAGCGCTGGTCATACTCTGTCTCTATCAATTTGAAGCGGCGTAGATTAGCATAGGGAAGGTCATTGTATGAATCTACACAATTTATAATGTTTCTTGAGACCTCATCATAAATAAAGATTAAAGCTGGATAATATTTGACCGAGAAGAGATTTAAGGTTATCTTTTAATAAACAAGAAAAGCTAGGTTTTTCCGTGGATTACAAATCAATCTTAACAAAAGATTTTAAGAGCTTAGCCCATCCCGAGCTAAGCCAGAATCCCATTCGATTCAGACGCCTGCATATGCTGATTGTGCTTGCCATTGTCGCTGTCATTGCAACCATCATTTCTGTCATTTCGCTCGATGCCAAGGCGAATAAGCACATCAGTTCATTGAACAATAGCCCGGATAGCAAACTTGTGCTGCCACTCGATATACCTGAATCCAGTTATCGTCCCGTCGTCAGCGGTGCAACAACAGCTGAAAATGCATGGAAGAGCAGCAAGGTGAAAAGCGGTGATTCTCTTGCATTAATCTTTAAACGCAATGGCCTGGAAGCCCGTGACCTGCATGCGATTATGCAATTGGGCAAGGAAACCCGACGTCTTCGCAACCTGCAACCTGGACAGACTTTTCGTTTTAATCTGGATGAAGACGGTATTCTGCAAACCCTTCTTTATCAAGTAAACAAACTCGAAACACTGGCCGTACAACGTGACGGGGACAATTTCGTTGCCAGTTATCACCACCAGGACGTTGAAAAACGAACTAACCATGCGTCAGCCAAGATCTCCAGTTCGCTATTCGAGGCAGGTCGCTCTGCCGGCTTGTCTGATAGCCTGACCATGGAGCTGGCCAATATCTTTGGTTGGGATATCGATTTTGCACTGGATATACGTCAGGGCGATCACTTCACGGTTATTTACGAAGAACATTTCCTCAGAGGCGAAAAGATTGGGAACGGATCCATTCTTGCTGCGGAGTTTGTCAATCAGGGTAAGTCCTTTAAGGCAATCCGGTATACCGATTCAAGCAAACATAGTGATTATTACTCGCCAAAAGGTTTATCAATGCGTAAAGCATTTTTGCGCACACCGGTTGATTTTCGTCGTATTAGCTCCCGTTTCGGGAAACGTCATCATCCCGTTCTCAATCGTATGCGTATGCATAAAGGGGTTGATTATGCGGCTCCCCGGGGCACACCAATTCGGGCATCCGGTGATGGTAAAATCATTCATAAAGGACGCAAGGGTGGCTATGGCCGTACCATCATAATCAAGCATGGTGGACGCTACAGCACGTTATATGCGCATATGAATTCATATCGACGCGGAATCTATGTTGGCAAACGGGTCAAACAGGGACAAATCATCGGCTATGTTGGTAGCTCAGGCCGCGCAACTGGTCCGCACCTTCATTATGAGTTTCGAGTCAATGGAGCGCACCGTAATCCACTGACGGTAAAATTACCCAGCGCTAAACCGATTAATACAAAATATAAGACGGATTTCAAACAACATGCCCAGGTCATGATCAGCCAGATTGAGATGTTTAAAGAGACAAATATCGCGCTCAATCATCAATGATCTACTTGCATGGATGAACTCTATATAGGTTTAATGTCAGGTACCAGCATCGATGGAATTGATGCTTGCCTGGTCAGATTGACCGACAATAAGTTCCAACTCCTCGCCACTCATTACCAGCCTTACCCAAATTCGATTAAAGATGAACTCGGCAAAGTAATAAAAGATAAACAACTAACCCTGCATGATCTGGCAACACTTGATCATAAACTCGCTATCTTGAATAGCCAGGCAGTAACCAGCTTGCTTGAGGACACCAAATACCAGGCCCACAAGATTCAGGCCATTGGCTATCATGGTCAAACCGTTTTCCATGAACCTGATGGTAACCATCCCAACTCCATTCAACTGGGTGATCCCAACGTCCTGGTGGCCAAAACAGGCATTACAACAGTGGCGGATTTGCGCCGTATGGACATGGCAGCAGGTGGACAGGGGGCACCGCTTGCACCTGGTTTTCACCAATTTCTGTTCCGGGATAGTAAACAGGATCGGGCCATATTAAATATCGGCGGGATCGCCAACCTGACTCTGCTGCCTGCCGATCCAGCTAAACCTGTAACGGGTTTTGATAGCGGGCCTGGAAACTGTTTAATGGATGAATGGAACATGCTCCATCACAAGCAGCCCTATGACGAGAATGGACAATGGGCCAGCCAGGGACAAGCGCACCAGCAATTTCTTAATAAATGGCTACAGGACCCCTACTTTGCCAAAGCCCCACCCAAGAGTACGGGCCGAGAGTACTTCCATCTTAACTGGCTTAAGCAACAAACAGACATCAGCACACTTGCCCCTGGTGACTTGCAGGCCAGCCTGGCGCAATTGACCGCCAGCTCAATTTCGCAGGCGGTCTCAGATTTTGCACCGAGTACTGAACAAGTTTTTGTTTGTGGTGGTGGTGCACATAATGCTTTCTTGTTAGATCGGCTGAAAGATGGGTTAGGTGGTATCCAGGTGGAAACGACAGACAGCCTTGGTCTCTCTCCCGACTGGGTCGAGGCCTGTGCCTTCGCCTGGTTTGCACAACAGAGAATTCATAAGCAACCAGCTAATATCCCATCTGTCACCGGGGCAAACAAAGCCGTCTTGCTTGGCGCAATCTATCATGCCTAGCAGGTGCTAATTAACGAAGTTTGTGGACGTTGTTGTTACCTGGATCGGGTTTTTCAATCCAGGTGGTACTCGCCAGAATGGGACTAACCTGGGCGGCGGGGAGAGGGCGACTGATATAATAACCCTGAATTTGATCACAGCCGAGTTCTGAAAGTAGTTTGGTCACCGTGCCATTCTCGACACCTTCCGCAATCACATCCAGACCCAGGGTATGAGCCATATCAATAATTGACTGTACAATAGCTTTATCATCCGAGTCAGTTGACATTTCCATTACAAATGACTTATCTACTTTAAGGGTGTGTACGGGTAATTTTTTTAGAAGGCTTAATGATGAGTAGCCTGTACCAAAATCATCAATAGCGAGACTGACATCCAGACTTCCCAGCTTATCCAGCACTTTAACCACATATTCCGGATCACTCATAATAGTACTTTCCGTAATCTCGAATTCGAATGATGAATTTGGTACCTCTGTCTTTTCCAGTAATTGCTCCAGTTCGGCAATGAAATCGGCGTCATGCAGGTTATGCATAGAGAGATTAATGGAGACTGCCAGGTTCATGCCGGCCTCATACCACTCTTCTAGCTGGATAATTGCAGACTTGATCACCCAATAGGTCAACGGGCGAATTAGCCCGGATTGTTCTGCCATTGGGATGAATTCATCGGGAGGGATGAAACCCCTTTCTGCATGGTTCCAGCGTAACAGCGCCTCAGCACCGATAATTTTAGAATCCTTTAAGTCAACCTTGGGCTGGTAATACAGTTCCAGTTGATTTTCGTAAATTGCCTGTCGCAATTCACCCATCAGGCTAAGCCGATCCGGGGTGTTACTATCGGCACCTGGATTATACACACAGAAGCCCAATTTACGGTTTTTCGCGTTGTACATCGCCACATCAGCTGACTTCAAAATTGTAGAGACTGTCGTGCCATGCTTGGGAAAGGTTGCGATCCCGAAACTGGCCGCAATCGTGAAGCCCATTTCTGCAACATAGAAGAAGGGTTCCAGCACTTTCTGAATTTTCTTGGCTACCAGTTTGGCACCGATCTCATCTGTATCAGGCAGGATAATTGCAAACTCATCACCGCCCAGACGACCGATAAAATCAGAGGGGCGTAAGATATCACGCAAGCGCAACCCAACCTCAACTAATAATTGATCGCCGCAGTCATGTCCAAGCGTATCGTTGATCTCTTTGAACCGATCCAGATCCATCATTATCACAGCAAAACATGAACTATCGCGTTTGGCTTCGGCGAGTGTCGTATTCAAATGGTCCTGTATAGAAAAACGATTTGGCAGGTTAGTTAATGAATCATGTAAAGCCAGTTGCTCGAGCTTCTCATTGACTGTCTCGAGTTCCTGGGTCCGTCGCGCAACACGCTCTTCCAGGTAGTGATTAAGCTCCTGTACAGTACGCATGGCTTCATCTTTCTCATTGATCGATGTTTCCAGCTTCTTCATCATCTGATTGAAAACTCGACCCAGCTGGCCAAGTTCATCATTGCTACGCACTTCCACTTCTTTATCTAGCGACCCTTCTGAAATACGCTTTGCCGCCTGGCCTAATTGAATAATAGGTCGCATCGTATAGGTTCGAAAGACGATAAAGATACCTATCCCCAGTATCAGCGTGAATATCACTGCGACAACAATCTGATTGATCAGTTTTGTTTGTGCGGCACGTTCAATTCGGCTTTTATTTACACCGATCTGAAAATGACCCAGCATATTCTGCTGGTAGAAGATCGGAAAGTCACGATGCAGGATGTTTTTATTGGTTCTAATATTATTTACAATCTTTCGGACATCCACTGTCTTCATCTGGTTTAACTCAGATGCTACATAGTTGTTTCTTTTCTCCAGGTATGAGGTTAAGGAATCACCCTCTTGCGATATAATAATCGCATAAACAATATCCTCGCCCTTG
>JASFLV010000059.1:0-11205 GCA_050117915.1 Thioalkalispiraceae bacterium
GCAAAGCCAGCTGGCGTCCATTTCAATTACCGGGCGGTGAAAAGACTGCCCGACAACCCTGGCGATCAGCACTAAGCTTGTGCTGGGAGGCCGGTCTCCAATGGCAAGAGGGTCCTAAAGGGATTGAACTTACACAAGTTGATTTATTAAAACAGGCCTGGCTAAAAAAACATAATTGTCCAGCGACCAGTTCTGTTGGCCGTCTATTTGATGCCGCTGCCGCACTCAGTGGAATATGTACACAAGCCAGCTTTGAAGGCCAGGCAGCTATGTGGTTACAACAGGCGGCAAAAGATGCGAATTCCAAGTTAGAGTTACCTGTGCTGGAAGAAAACGGTCTGTTGATGACAGACTGGCAACCTCTGCTCACAACCTTACTTGATGCTCAACTCAGCCCAGTGGAAAAGGCCAGTATCTTTCATTTGAGCTTAGCTCATGCGCTTGTCGAGCAGGCCAACCAAATTCGAAAAACTACAGGTGATTTTGCGGTAGGCTTAAGTGGCGGCGTATTTCAGAATCAACGCCTCACTGAACTGGTTTTTGGACTACTGAATGAAAAAGGGTTTCGTGTATACATGCCCGAAAAGGTGCCGGTCAATGACGCCGGACTCAGCTATGGACAGGTTATTGAGGTTGGATATAGGCAGCAATGGGATACTTATGATGCATAAAAAGACAGAATATATTTCCTTGGCTCACGGCAATGGCGGACGCCTGATGCAGGAGTTGATCACAGAAACTATCTCCAGCTGCCTGGCTGACGTGCTAATGGATATTGAAAATGATGCGACCACCTTACCCTTTGATCAACCCGATAAAAAAATAATGATGACTACCGATGGTTTTACCGTCAATCCTCTCGAGTTTCCTGGCGGTGACATTGGTTCACTGGCAATCCATGGCACAGTCAACGATCTGGCGGTCAGCGCTGCAACCCCGGCTTATTTGAGCGTCAGCCTGTTTATTGAGGAGGGGCTACAACTCGCCAAACTGAAAAGACTGTTGACCAGTATGGCCGCAGCAGCGCGTGAAGCGAATATCAAAATCGCCTGTGGTGACACCAAGGTCGTACCCCGTGGCCAGGGTAGCGAACTCTATATATCAACTACCGGCATTGGCTATCGGGATCCTGAGCATGAATTACTCATGGAAAATATACAAGATGGCGACGCAATTCTGATAAGTGGTCCCGTCGGTAATCATGGCGTGGCTGTGATGCTGGCCCGGGAACAGTATGGTTTAAAAGGTAACCTAAAGTCTGACTCAGCGAATGTATTACCTTTAACCCAGGCATTATTAGCACTACCTGGTTTACGTTACATGCGTGATCCGACCCGGGGTGGACTGGTAACGGTCTTGCACGAAATACGGCAAAAGACCAACCTGGGTATCCGCATTAACGCAGACCGCCTACCCGTGGAAGAACCGGTCATGGCAGTGTGTGAAATGCTCGGATACGATCCACTATACCTGGCATGTGAAGGGCGCGTAGTTGTGATTGTTGATCCAAAACAGGCCGAACAGGCGCTGGCAACCTGGCATCAACACCCCCAAGGCAAACAGGCTGCACTTATTGGTCACATTAGCAAAACTGAAACACACCTTGTTCTCGAGACCAGCCTCGGCGGTGAACGGATACTCGAAGAACTCGAGGATGATCCCCTGCCCCGAATTTGTTAAGGCAAATAAAACTGCCTTCTGCATACCAAATGTGACAGCTTAATATTATTTAAATGAGTATTTTTATGCTCACGAAGGTAAAAACTCGACAGGATAAGTCACTGTAACTTTTTTTACACTCTTTGTACCAAAGTTGAATTGCAATATCCTGGCAATAATCCGTGATTCCAACCTGGAATCATTTAGCTCACTTGATTTAATATTAACCGACTCGACCTTACCCGATGGTAAAATCGTGATTTCCAGAATAATTTTTCCCTTAATCCCAGGGTTACTACGTCGTGCTCTACGATAGAGCGAATGCAATTTACTTTTATTGCGATCCATTACATAGGCAATATCTTCTTCTGAACGATAATTTCCGATTCGAGCCTTACCATCCGAACCACTTTGCCTGGATTTTTTACCTGCCCCTGTATCGCTAGCCGCTCTTGAGGTTAGCAACTGGCGAGCGACTTTTCGCTGTCCCGCGTCCAGGGTCGTACCAGATTGTGTCTGAGCCAAATGTTCTCCTGCTTTGACCCCCTCGCTACCTGTCGTAGCGCCTTCAGACAGTTTCTCTGATGTTACTGAGGCCGCCTGGGTAGACTGCGAAGAGCTGACTTTCTTACCGACCATTGTATCGACACTAGACGTATCGACGAGGTCAGACAATTCTGAACTTAAGGCTAAAAGGCCACTTTCCTCAGCCTTTTTGCGTGCCTTTTTCTGCTTTTTAGTCAGCTTGACTTCTTTTTTGGGTCTGTCTCTTTTTACCTTTGGTTTGGGCTTGGGCTTTGGTTTTTCGACTTCTTTTGGTTTGGGCTTCGGCTTCGGCTTAGGCTTAGGTTTCTCCATAATAAACTTCGCAATCCGCTCCGGGATTTCTACTTTAGCCTTACGTGGTTTTTCAGGCACCTGAATTGAATTCATATAGATCCCTGCACCAATGAATAGAACAAGTATAAGAAAAGAAAACAGGAGAAAAGGTAGATCTCGCCTGCTCTTTGGTTGCCAGTCAAGCGCCAGCTTTTGGTATGACATCACCTCCATCGTCATACCTTTAACTACTCGCCTTCTGGTATGCAGCAAAGGCGATTCTTGTATAATTTGCCTGTCGGCATGTAGCCAGTATTTTGCGCAGGAGTTTGTAGGGGATATGCTCATCACCCATAATCGTAATCGCTCTTCCCACGCTTTTATCTGAAGAGGAAAAAAGACTTTTTGATGCCTGGTATTTCAGCTCATCTAATAACTCTTTTATAATCGTACTTTGGTTTTCTGAAAGTTGTGTTAATGAAACTATTTGCTTACCCTGAATAAATAATTCCTTCTTCGTAATAGATAAGACCACCGTCTCTCTTGGGACTTTTTTAGCAACTGATGTTGGTAGCGTAATATCCTTGGTACTGGGTAATTTTTGCGAATCGGAAGTTACTAGCAAAAAGAAAACCAGAATTGTAAAAATATCCATAAGCGAAACAAGATTCAGACCAGCCCGTTTATTGAGCCCCTTGAGATGCTCCATCCTTTTGGCACGTCCTGACAGCTTATCGTCAATCATGTTTATCACTCGCTGACTGCTGCTCTGTTGTCTGTGCAGGCGCATCACCGATAGCGATATCTGGAAATAGTTCGATGGTTTCTACTTCCAGAACATTTAGTACTTCTGCCATCCTTACCCGGTCCATCACCTGGATCAGGGTTTTATAATCGATTTCCGGTTCTAATAGCAGAGTAATACTCTTCTCTTCTGGGAATCGCCTTTTAATCTCCACTAACAGTTCGGTGAATAACTCCCAGTTTGTTTCATTTTCTGTTCGTGGAAAACTTCTAATGACGCCAAGATTGGCATCTTGTATCACAAACTGGTTCGGGTGCAGGACAAGTTCCAGTTGCAACTTCACTTTTTCCTGCTCATTTTTCTTTGCCTCTAACGCAGGTAAATTGAGCTCAAGAACCGTCATCCGTGAAAAGACCGCGGTAATCAGTAAAAAAGGCACCAATATCACCATTAAATTCATGAACGCGGTGATATTCAGTTCCTGCACATCGTGTAAATGTTTAAATCCGGATTTTTTCATTTTTATAAACTTTATAATAGTACCGTTAGTCCCTAACCATCATATTCAATGATTTGACAGCCGCTTTTTCCAGGTTATCGACAACACGTGCTGTCTTGGTGACCAGGTATGAATGCGCCAGCAGTAAAGGGATTGCTGTGATCAAGCCAAATGCGGTGGTATTCATGGCTACTGCAATACTTCCAGAAAGGACGGTGGCTTTCTCGGCAGGATCCGCATCGACAATACCACCAAATGCCTGTATTAGACCGACAATCGTACCGAGTAGGCCCAACAGGGTTGCAATGTTTGCAAATGTCGCCAGGTAATGTGTTCGCTGCGTGAGCTCCGGCATTGCATCCATCATGCCTTCTTCCATCGCCGCCTCGATTATTTCTCTACGCTTATTTTCGCCATGACGCGAAAAACCATAGTTTAATACTATTGTGAGCGGCGTTCTGAGAGAGCTTGTCAGTTTTATGGCTCGCTTAAAATCGAGCGCCTTTAACATCGGCGCAAGCTGCGTCCAGAGCTTATTTGTCACTCTATTAGTCTTTGACAGGTAAAAATACCTTTCCAAAGCAATCGCAACCCCAAGTCCAAATATGATTAATATTGGCCACATAAATGGACCACCCGCTTTGAATAATTCTACTATCTCCATAACATACCCTCTTGCAATATATTCAGGTTATACCTCTAACATAATATTCTAGTGATATAGCCACGTAATTCGCTACACGATTACAATGCTTTAACTATGATAAGTTTGAATCTTCAGTTCTCTTTAACACAGCAAACATTTTTCCAAGCAACCCATCTTCTTTGTGTAAATTTTGGATACCATCCGAACTCTCAGCGGACTGCGCTGGATTATTTCCATTTAGGATTAAATCCAGTTCATCCAGAATCACTTTACGCTGAGCACGATACTCATCATGCCCAATTCTCTGATTGGAGTAATCGTCAACAAGTTCACGCAACCGAAGTGAAAGATCTGAAACGTTCATATTAATTTTTAGTTAAATCTCTAACAACACGAAATCCAGTAAAATTGTCTGGATTTCCTGAATGACTGAATACAGTTTCCGCAGTACACTGCTCCATTGATGACTTATATGAACCCCCAATCGCAACTAACTTTCGGCCAGTATCATAGGCTAATTCCTGTGCATTACCCGCATAGTTCACTAGCCCCCATGGGTTTTGTCTGCCAGTATTTGTTCTGACAAGTTCACCGCCCTTCTCAATACCCCGACTACTCAACTGGCAATTACGGTTAGGATCCAGTGTATATGATTTAGATTTTGCAGCATACAGCCATTCGCGTTTAGTCGGTAAACGGTACTTTCTCTTGGATTTTGTACTCAACCATTTTAAATATGCTGATATTGTTCGAATGTTAATATTTGTTATTGGAATATTTCCGTTACCATTCGATCTTACCTGACATTTTTTTGTTTCTGTGCAAAAATCACTAAACTCAGCAATGGATACTTCATATTTTCCGATTGCGAAGGGTTTTATCCGACTATTACCAGGGATCACAACCAGCGCTGGTCCAGTTTTGCCACCCTTTAACCTGTCACGGCAGATTGCACGATCACCACGTGCGCCAAGACCTGCCAGTGAAATATCACAGGCATCACGCTGCCTGATGTCAATTGCTGCAATCATTGGATTATTCTTGAAAATACGCATCGCATAGCGTTTAGAATCCAGGGCATGTTCCGGATAACGTTTGCCAATAACGGCAATACATTTTGCCAGGTTATTGACTAGACCGTTTTCCAGCTTTTTATAACGTCTGAAATCAAGCGATCTGAGTTTAGTCACTGCTATTTTAAAATCACGCATATTGAGTCGTGACGAACATTCTAATTGTCGATTAACGTTACCGAGTGCAACATTGAACAGTTTTGTATTTTTTTGCTTTTTCGTATTCTGAACCGTTCTGGTATCCACTTGCCTCTGTTGTTCCGCTAGCCTTCTCTCCGTATCTTGCTGTATACGTATTGCTTCAGCCAGTTTTTTACTTTCATTATCCAGTAACTTTGGCTCATCGGTATAGCGATAAGCATTATCAATCAAGCGCCTTGCCAATTTGAATTTTGAGTCATCTTGCGCTTTTCTAATTTTATCAATATAGAGACGATATATTTTCGCTCTTGTAGAGTAATACCACTCATTCGGTTGTTCAGGAAACACCTTTTTGAGTCCCTGAACCTGATTCCATAGTGTCGTTTCCCAGTCCGGAGAAAACACCGGATCAACTAATAACCTCTCTATTTCCTCTTTGAAAAGTTTATAACGAATCTCAAACTCTAGTTCACTGCGCATATCCCCTTGAGAAGGACCGGTGGTCGGTTTATTTACATATTGCATATACGCAAAATATGATAATCCAATTATGAGCAATACTGATGCAGCAAGCATGTATTTTGGTTTTCGCTTAGCCGTTAATTGCTTATAAAACTCATCAACTGATTCAACCCTGTCTTCACGCTTAAATGCGAGTGCTGCCTCAATCGCCCGCCATTGACGTTTAGATATATCTGTTATGCGTTTTGGCCTAAGATTTTTATTATAAGCTTCATCTGCTGGTAATCTATTGAACGGATGTTCGCCCGTTAATATTTCGTAAACAATACAACCCAATGCATAGACATCGTCGCGGGTATCAGGTGTTTTCCCCAATAACATCTCAAGACTGGCATACGCGGGGGTTAATGCTCCCAGGCTTCCAGCGTCGAAAACTGTGCGATCAAGTGATTTGCCAGTTTGGCGATCAATAGTTGCGACGGCGCGCGCAATACCAAAATCGAATATTTTTGCCATGCCCTCCTCAGTGACAAAAACATTTCCCGGCTTAAAATCTGAATGTACGATATTTTCACTATGTGCATGGATTAGCGCGGAACACATCCCTTCCACAATTTTCCAGGCATCATCCCTTGGCAAACCGGTGGCATGATATTGTTTGATCAATTGGTCGAGTGGCTTGCCAGACATATACTCCATTGTCATAAAGACAACGTCACCATCCCGATCAAAATCATAGACTTTCACGGTATTTTGATGGGAAATTCGCTGCGCTTTTCTCGATTCACGTTGTAGCGCGATAAATGCCTCTGGGTGAGTCTTGAATTCTTCACTCAGTACTTTTATCGCTACATAGGGGTCCCTGTCCTGTGCCTCGACCTTTAAACGATCCTTGGCTTTGTAAACAACTCCCATACCACCGACACCAAGCACTTTCTCCAGTAAGAACCTGTCTTTTAAGACCTGAATATCTCCACCAGCAGGCGAATCGGCTAAAAAGGCATTGGTCTGGCTAGAATTTCGAACACGCGTTTTATTAGCTTGTGCCGAACGATTATTGCTCTGCCGGGCATCACTGCTGGTTTTAGGTCTGAACTGGGTTGCATCTCCTCTTTGTGAACGCGTAGGGTTAGCTCTTGGTGTCTGACTGGAACTGGCGCCGTTTTGGGTGGTAGGTTTACTGCTGCTTTTGATACGCGTCTTATCTACTGCCTCTCGTGTATTTACTGGTATACGCGTCTTATCTGAGGGCGCTCTGTTGCCAGACGCGCCAGGGCTACCAGCAGGAGATGTTTTATTCTGAGCCCGCGACGTGTCTGAAATTCGGGTTTTATCCCCGATGGCAGCACCCTCAGGTGAATTTAGCTGCGACTGATCAGTGCCGTCATTAGAAGCATTGTTTTTGCCAGTTATATGCTTCCTGACTCTGGTTTTAGGGTTATGATCGTCTGATTTAGCCATTTTTCACTTTTGGTTGCGGTCCGTAGCTCAAGCGTTTCTCGGTACGCCCTTCACCACGATTGCTGAAACGTTATCATTTGCCTGATTGGTTAAAGATTTCTCAATCAGTTCATGTGCAATCGTATCTATCTCATCATCCTGCAGTGTCTCTGTTATCGATTCTTCAGCAACTGAATTATACAAACCATCACTACACAACAAGTAAATATCACCTACTCTTACGTCGAAAACATCAATATCAACAAACAAATCTGTACTGGTACCTATCGCACGCGTTATGACATTAGCTTCTGGATGGTTCTCTGCTTCATCAATAGTAATCGATCCCTGTTTTAATAGTTCTGATATTTGACTATGATCAAACGTGATTTGTTCTAGTTCATCAGTTCTATATCGATACAGTCTGGAGTCACCTGCCCACATACAAACACCCACTCGTCCCTGTATCAGAAGAATCGCAACTGTACTTCCAATAATTCTTCCATCAAGCATAATTTCTGCATACTCGAGAAGACGATCATTGACATCATTGACCTTATCTTCGATAGCCGTTACATAATCGTTCAGTTGTATTTTTCTTTCTAACTCATTCAGCGAACTTACGATCATATTACTGGCTACGTCCCCTGCTTCATGACCGCCCATTCCATCGGCTACCGCCCAGAGCCCCATTTCTGGTTTTTCAAGTAATGAGTCCTCATTAACTGTTCTAACCACACCCACATTTGTCTCAGAGGAACTTAGCCACTTAATTGGACGCCTGATTGTTGTATCATTCATAACTGTACCGGCCACTATTTAGCTGCATAAGTCTGCGGCCATCCCCAATATGCCCATTGACCATCCATCATTGCAGGAATGTTACTGGCAACCGGTAGTCCCTTTACTGCAAATAAAGAGGGAGACACTCTTTCTGAGCCCTGCGTTGCCCAGGCGCTGTAACTGTTAAATGTTCTGGTTAAAACCGAGTCCAGCATATATGGATAAACAGACATTGGTAACTGTTCCTCGAACTCCATATTAATCTGTATCCCATTCGCCTCCATTAGTTGCCCTGTTTTCTCATAACTGCTGGAAAAGTCCGTTTTTGTTTTATTTATCTCGTCCAGCAAATCATCAACAACGAGTTCCTGTTCCAGTGCTTGCAAGGCTAGATCCTCAATTTTCTCATACCAACCTGCGTGTAAAGATATATACTCAAAAGGACTGAGACTGGATGGTATAGGCAAGACAATAGTAAATGGATAATAACGACCAACCTGATCAACACTTGGTAACATAATGCCCGCCCACTGGTTGCCATCGATAACACCGGCGGAGAGTACAAAGCGCCAAATTGGACTAGTGAGATAGATATCAAGCCATTCTTCTCCTATTTGTTCTTTCGATCCTGCAATATATATTTGTAACCAGTCATCCCATATTGATATGAATGATCTTGGTAAATTACGATGGACGAAATCACCATGCACAGGTAACTTCCCATAAACGCCGATTTGCCGTTCTGTTTCCACTCAAATTCTCTCTGGACATCTAAATGAACTTAGCAAATTGTTCTGTAAGGGATTATGTATACTTTTTGTTTTAATCTGGTAAGTAATTTTATGTTCATTGAGTGTACGCATCGGTGACAACTCTGACTGCCCTCTTCTTGCATCGGAAATCACATAAGAGACCAGGTAGACATTTGACGATGTGGTTTTGCTTAACTCTGACTGATCAAGCAACCTGAACCACGCCCAGGGACCTTCGAATGTTTTTGAGTGCTGCTGATTATTCAGATCTTCAAATATTATTCTGACGCGATTTTGATCATCGGCTGCGGACCAATTAAGTGTTTTCCAGAATTTAGGTCCATGGCTATAGGAAAGCCGAGTACTACCTACCTCCAGGGTGAATCGAGCATCATTTTTGCGCATGAAGTGAGGCTTTAATTTAAACGTCAGACTAGGTACTTCGGGATTTGTGCGGAAGAATATGTTTTTAATCGAAAGTGCAGTCCTAACCTGTTTAATAGTCTTATGCGACAGGCCAAGACTATAATTGTCAATTCCTCTGTTACTCCAGCCCCGACGCGTATTTATAAACGGTTTGATATATTCCTGATGAAATACATCGATTGTGCCACCAGGTTTGAAAAATTCGATAAAATCGAGCAATGCTGCTTCATCCTGCGCATTTGCTCGTAGCGGATATCTACCAGAGAGACTCTGAACATAAGGACCATAAACCCTGGTGCGCCATTCGGATGCCACATGGCGATGTGCGGCGCTAAGTATTACCCGCCATGACTCGTCAGCAAGTGTGGACAACCAACGCTTAATCGGATCGGGAGTCGTCTTCGCATAGGCGCGTAAAGAAGAGATCGCATTTCCTGCTCCACTCTGGTATCTGACTTTTGCCACATCAAATGCTTTTTTATAGGGATCAGGCGCAAGGTTGATTTCATTGACAAAAGCCTGAAGCTGTGAAACTTTCATCAGCACTGTACTGATCGGTGCAGGCCGCTTAGATGACTCACGCAACAAAACATTAATTGGCCGGAACTGTTTGTCCACCCTTGTTAAATTAGCCTTTGATGCCGCAAATCCCGTAACCTTGCCAGTAATTCCTTCATCATGATCATCAGCCATATTCGCAGCAAGTTGATTTGTTAGCTGGGTATTATTGGCACCTACCTGAAGTATTGCCAGTAAAGGAGAATAGACCGGGTCAGTAAATACCGTTAACACATCATTGGCATGCTGGATATTTTTAAAAGGCTTAATGTCCAGTACATTATACACATTGTTCCAGTACGTATTGTACTCAGCCAGATAATGCTGCTTCACTTTATGACTGACTTCATCAAGATCGTCTTGTACAAAATCAACTCGTGCCTTATCGTTTTCCGCCAACAACCAACGTTCATTTACAATACTTGATAACACCTTGGACTCAGGTGAAAAATCGATATTATCGTAAGCATCTTTGGTGAAGAGAAGAGGAATGCTCAAATGTGTCATTACCTTTGGATTAACTAAATAGGTATCTCTGACTGATTCACCAAAAGCATTCAATAAATCGATTCTTTGAGTATATTGTGGGTTTGTCCTGATTCTCTCATAAATGCGTTTAGAAACCGGGACACGTAACAATAAATTTCGAGTCGAAGCAAGCACATGCTTATCCAGCTCGGAAGGTTGCAGTTCGAGATTCAATAGTGCCTGCAAATGGGCAGTCAATTGTTGACGGTAAGTCGCCTGCCCCTCATATTCTTCTTTCCATTTGGACGCAAACCAGTCCAGGACTAACTGTTTGTCCATATGTTCAAGCTTGTTAAACATGACATAGGTTCTAAATGAGCTATACAGGTCACCGCCACGGTGTCCACGTTTGAGATAGAGTTCAACATACTTGATCACTTTCGGGAGAAAGAAATTTCGTAACTGGGTTTCATAGGCCAGATCCGCAGCATCATCGACGTTACTATCATACATGCCAAGCCCCGATAACCATGGGTGTTCTTCCTGGTCATAGACGATACTGGCTTTAGCCAGGGCATTGAGAGTCGGCAATGTAACCCGCAAATCACTCGTCCAGGTATTTAAACGTTTCTTCTCCGCGTTAAAATCAGCAACATAGGATTCAACTTCGTGCATGTACATTTCATGGCGAGTAAAACTGCCGGCCCACACAATAAACATAATAACCGCGATTC
>JASFLV010000060.1:0-10944 GCA_050117915.1 Thioalkalispiraceae bacterium
CGGTAAAATATGCTCTTCCAGCGAAGCCAACACGGTTTGACCGCTGTCTTCAGCCATAACTTCGTGAAAACGTGGAAACCTGTCATAAGGCACGCCACCACCATGCTTGAAACAGTCAACGATGTCATCTTCAACAGTCCCCATCATACTAATGTATTGGGCA
This sequence comes from Thioalkalispiraceae bacterium, assembly GCA_050117915.1. Taxonomy (GTDB): domain Bacteria; phylum Pseudomonadota; class Gammaproteobacteria; order UBA6429; family Thiohalophilaceae; genus SZUA-24. The sequence continues at coordinate 164 of JASFLV010000060.1, forward strand.
AACACAGCCAGGTTGCCATCGCTGGAACGACGAGTTAACCAGTTAGCATGTTCGCCTGGCAGCTGGTAATAGCGGGAATCGGGATCATAAGCGATGATGTGACTGACAACCATGGCATTTAACCATTCACGCACATAACGTTCGTTCAGGTCCGCCCGTTTCGCGATTTGGGTGCTGCTCATGGGTGCTTGACCATCCAGCTGATCAAACAACCCAGTACGATGGCCGATAGATAACATTACACACATGGCGCCGACATTCAATCCATCCACCATGCGCTCAGCAAATGCATCGGCCTTACTCTGATCGAAATTTTGTAATTGGCAATTTAAACACATGTTGTTTCTCCTTAAATCAAGTTCGTTAAGCCGCTTCGCGGTTTTGTATAACAACTGGCTGATTGTTCGCTGCGGCAGGTTCAGAAACATCCCGTCCGATCAACATGGCAAACAACCGACTGGAGGCCCCCTTGTAGAAACCACACTCTGCAGGGACTTGCTTGGCATGGGGATTAAAGAAACTGCCGAACAGCATGTCCCACAGGGGCAAATCCGAATAGTTATGCCGGTGGATACTGCGTCCATGATGCACCGCGTGACTCTCCGGTCGCTGGATCAGGTAACCCAACCACCGTGGTGTCCTGATGTTGGCGTGCTGAAACATGGCATTGAAAGTTAAGAACAGGACCGCGACTATTCCAGCTTCAGCTGCCAGGCCCAGCAAGGGGTAAAACACCAGACTAGCGATTGTGGCAAACATGAAGGCATCGAAGGGATGCATATAATAGGCCCCAAAAGCATCCAGGCTTTCGGCACTGTGGTGAAGCTGGTGGCCAGCGTACCATAGCCAATTCCACGAGTGGGCAAGACGGTGATACCAGTAGTGGAAGAATTCGTAGACAACGATACCGACAACGGCCCCACCCCAGATACCCAGTCCATCGCCATCAAACAGATGAAAATCTCCAAGCACAGTGGCCCATAACAGGGCAATCTCCCCACTTAACAGGAATATGCCGATAGTGACCAGCAGGCTGCGAACCCGCCAGAAGCGGGGTTTGCTGTAACGGCGCGCCTGCAATATAAAATCCAGCAGCAGGAAGGTTGGAATTAGCGCCAGACTAATAATCTCCATGAATGCATACATTGTTCATCTCCTTCTGACATAACATACCGACCAGTTGGTATGTTAAAAGCTTAGTTCCACACCCAGGCCCTGTCAAGACTAAATAGTCTGTTTACCGAAAAGCAATTATCCTATTGTTATTCATAGCTATTTCATACTTTCTAAGTGGACCCTTCACTAATAAGCGATTTTATATGTACTAATTAGTCTGATTTAATTATCATGGGCCAGGTAATCAAAGGAGTACACAATGCCGCGTGACGGTAGCGTAACCCGGGAAAAAATCCTCGACGCAGCCCAGCAACTGGTGCTGGAATACGGCTTTGGCGGCATGTCCGTTGACCAGGTTATCCGGGCTGCCGGGATTACCAAGGGTGCTTTTTTCCACCATTTCAAAAGCAAAAATGATCTCGCCCAGGCGATTCTGGATCACTATGTGCAAATGGATGACGCATTACTGCATGACTTGATGGGACGCGCCGAAAAGCTTAGTCCGGATCCGTTACAGCAATACCTGATCTTTGTTGGCCTGCTGGAAGAAACCATGCGCGGCCTGAACGAGCCACCACCAGGCTGTCTGGTGGCGAGTTTTGTCTATCAGCTGGAACTGTTTAGCGAGGAGACTCGCAAATCGGTGATTGAAGGTTTTCAGGAGTGGGAACGGGTCCTGGGCAACAAGCTCGAGGACGTCATGACCAAACATACGCCCCGTTTGCCGGTCACCGCCATGCAGATCTATGACAATCTGCTGGCCCTGTTTGAGGGCGGGGTGATCATAGCCAAGATGTACAGCAAAAGCATTACCCTCGGCGAACAGATCGGCCAGCACAAGAATTATGTCGAGCTATTATTCGGTCAACATGATTAGTTAGTAATCTCGGAACCTATCATTTTTTCTGTTTTGGTATGGCACAAATGCAATGCGTCATCAGCCCTGCGATTTGACGCTCTCGTAATTTTATCTCATGAAATGACTGCCAGGTAGAAAACTGCACGGCATGGTGAAGCATGGCCTTGTATAAAGTTTTTCCCGACTTGTCTGGACACCAACAGGTAAGTAAGTCATCCCGAATGCCTTTCAGATAGTGTTCAAACTGCTTCATCGGTAACTGCATGGCGGGCACTTCAGCCAGGTCGCGATAAACGCCAGACCACATGGATGCAGTTTGCCGATAATAGTTATAAAGCGCGAGCAGGGCATTCTCCGTGCGTTTTATCGGATCGGTTTCAGTCTGCCACTGTTGAGGATCAGGAGGGGGATTGAGCTCCAGCCAGTGGGCCGAGCAGGCCGCGAAAATGGCATTATCATCCTCGAAGTGACGGTATACCGTGAGCCGCTGGACACCGGCGCGTTCCGCAATGGCGCTGATGGAAGTATTGCGCGGTCCCACTTCCTCATGCAGTTGCATGGCTGCTTCGACGATCCGCTGACGGGTCTCCTGTTCGGTTTGCGCACGCTGACGTTTGGTATATTTCCGGCTACTCATTTGAATAAACATAGCTGTTTATTGAAGTCTTGACAAGTCCGATTATTGGGGCTACAGTCATATTCAGTATACAGTACTGTTTATTGATTACTGACACAGAGGAGAACCTGAAATGACACACACATTTAATGACCAGGCGACGGTGCGACGCCTGTTACAGTTCGGCACCGGGCTGTTTTTACTCGGCCTGCTCACCGGATTCATGATGCCCTTGTTTGCCAATCCACGCATGGGGCTGGCCAGCCATCTTGAAGGAGTCATGAATGGCATGTTCCTGATCAGTATGGGGCTACTATGGACGCATCTGAACCTGGGCAGCGCTATGAAACGCCTGGTAATCGGCCTGGCGATTTTTGGTACCTTCAGTAACTGGCTCGCTACCCTGCTGGCCGCATTCTGGGGTGCCGGTTCAATGATGGCTATTGCATCCGGCGGGCTGGCCGGGACACCCTGGCAGGAGATCATTATTACCGTTCTGCTTTTTGCACTTTCCTTTGCGATGATCGCAGTTTCGCTATTATTACTTTATGGCCTGCGTGCAACACGTTCCGATTACGCTACATCCACATTAATCACTGAATAAGTATCTTGCACAATATATTAGGTAGTCAGGTTGATTAGGATACCCAGGACAGGGATCTAGATAAAATGATAAGCCACATGGATGTGGCAGATTATCGATTGTGTCCACCAGTTTGAACCAACTGATTAAAAGAAAGAAATATTAGAAAAAAGGACCGATCTTTTATTAGTCAGGAGGCTTTCAGCTTACTTCCGACTAGCCCTGGATTTGACTGCTTGATCAACCTGACCAGATAGACCCGGGCATCAAACCGACTATCGAAGGGGCCCGCAATTCCACTCTTCACCTCGATGCCCTCATAGCTTTCCAGATCCCCGCGCAGGTAGACGAACCAGCCCGTTCCCTTTATATATGTGAAACGGCCAGGATATTGGCGGTCCTGAGGACCACTGCGATACAGGTATCGATAGCGATGACTAAAGACCATAGCGGTATTCACTTTTTTTGTTGGTACTAAAGAATGGCCCATAAATTTGGAAAAATCCACCTATAAAAACCACACGATAAGTATAAATTTAAGACCCTTTGTACCGATAAGTGTTTGAATACTCTCGAGCTTAGTTAACCTATTCAATCTGTAACTTATTTCAAGAACACAGCGCTAAAAAAAATATTAAGTACCATCGACTACCATCGGATTTTTAGGATCGGCAGCCCACACCTGGAGTGAGTCAGTATATACCGCGACGTTATTAAATCCGAGTCGTGTCATGATAAAGGCATTGGATGAAGCCGCGATCCCCCCGCCACAGTAGGTAATAACACGCGCATTGTGGTCAAGCTTGTGCATCGCCGTCAGTTCATCTTGCGAGCGGTAGCGGCCAGTCCTATCCAGCAGCTTTAGGGCATCGATATTGATCGCGCCCGGAATGTGACCAGGCCGAGGATAAATCGTTATTTCTCCACGGTACATCATATCCGGCAAAGTATCGATGAGGATAACAGTATCATCAGCTATGCTGTTCAACACTTCGTCATGATCAGCGATCAACTCAGGACGAGGACTTGGTGTGAGTCTTTTTACTGGCCGGCTAACCGATTCAAGAGACAATGGCCTGCCTTCCGCGGCCCAGGCAGCCATACCACCGTCGAGGATCGCAGCGCGATCAACGCCGACCCAACGTAACATCCACCAGACACGTGCGGCCCACGCTGTATAATTTGTATCATATAGCACCACACGAGAATCATCTCCAACACCTAGCGCACCCATGGCAACACAGAATTGTTCAGGTGTTGGCAATGCAAACTCAATCGGGCTATTAGTATCACAGAGTTCCCCCTTGAGGTCTGCAAATCCGGCATTGGGAATATGGCCCTGTTCATAGTCAGGGCGACCGCTGACATTATGGAAGCCACCATCTTCATGTGGGATAGTGGTAACCGTGCAGTCGAGCAACACCAGATCTGGGTCATCCAGGTGCTGACCTAACCATTCAGTTGTGACCAGAGACTCCACACCTTCTCCCAAAATGCGAATTGAACAGAAATTTTAAATTAAGTATTGAGATTGACTAGTGACTCTAAAAAATGAATCCTGATACCGAGTATTTTAGTCTATACCATTAGAGGGCTGGAAGTATTATATTATTTTTTCAAAATGTTAATCAGCGGCTCTGGTTTATGCACGGCATATCCCTGAACATAATCGACACCCATATTTGCAACTGCAATCTGTATAGCCTGACTCTCAACATACTCGGCAATCGTCTTTAATTCCATCACATGGCCTATATGATTTATCGCTTCAACCATTGCTGCATCTGCTGAATCTATCAACATATCCCTGACGAAACCTCCGTCGATTTTTAAAAAATCAACATCGAGATTTTTAAGATAGGCAAATGAACTTAGACCACTACCGAAATCGTCTAATGAAAACAGGCAACCAAGTTTTTTTAGTTCCAACACCATCTGTGAAGCATTTTTCAGATTTGCAATTGCCGCGGTTTCAGTAACCTCAAAACATAAACTTTCTGGACTAACATTTGATTTTTTGATTTTATAAACTAAAAATTCCAAAAATTCTTTTGAGTTAATGGATTGCCCGGAAAGATTTATCGCAAACCGCGAATCATCAAGATCATTTTTATTTTCTGTCATGAAGCGTAAAGTCTCACTCACAACCCATCTATCAACTTGATCCATCAAATGAAAACGCTCAGCCGCTGGGATAAATTTCAATGGCATGATCAGATTATTATCCTTACCGATCATTCTAACCAGTAATTCATGATTCAGAATACTATCGGGCTTACCTCCGGCATTTTTAATAATCTGGTAATGCAGGGTAAAGCGGCCCTCTTCCAGCGCGGAAGAAATATCGGACACCAACTGCATCTCACTCTGTCGTAATGCGTGTTCTTCATCACCGGCAATGTGTATATGGATTCGATTGCGGCCTTTTTCCTTTGCTATATAACAGGCAACATCTGCTGCGCTCAGGACTTCTGCCATAGTACTGCTTTCGCTTGAAATTGGTACTACACCTATACTCACCCCCAAATCAAACTGTTTTCCCTCCCATTCAAATTTAAACTCTCGAATGTGCTTACGTATCCCTTCCGCAATCACTTCTGCTCGATTAAAGTCACAGTTCAGTAATAAAACGCCAAACTCGTCACCGCCAAGCCTGGCTAGTGTATCCGTATCACGAATCTTGCCTTTCAAGGTAGTTGTCAGCTGTTTAAGCAGTTCATCTCCGGCAAAATGGCCGCAAGTATCATTGACAATCTTGAATTGATCCAAATCCATGTAAAGTAGAGCATGGCTCCGACTTTCGATCTGAGCTGACTTGATGGCATCTCTTACCTGATCTTCGAATTCCACGCGATTAACCAGCCCGGTAAGAGAATCATGGCGTGCCTGGTAAGCCATTTGCCGGGCCATCTGCCGGGCACTACTCACATCATGAAAAACCAGAATGACACCAATAATTTTCCCATCACTATCACGAATGGGTGCAGCGCTATCCTCAATAGCAAACTCCTGGCCATCGCGACGTATCAATACTGTATGGTTGGCTAAACCTACGATTGTTCCAGTTTCAAGACACTTCTTCACAGGATTTTGTAGAGATTTACCAGTGATTTCGTTTTTTATATTGAAGACAGCTTCCAGCGGTAAATCTTTAGCGTCTGCATTTTTCCAGCCTGTCAACTCTTCCGCGACTGGATTCAATAACTCAACTTTTCCATCGACATCCGTTGTAATCACACCATCCCCGATCGAATGCAGCGTAACAAATATCCGTTCCTTCTCCTCCAATAAATCTTTTTGTGACTGCTTCAAGGCTTCAACGCGATCGCGTACAGCAGCGGTCATGATATTAAAGTTATCTGCGAGGTCGCCAATTTCATCATTACTGGGTTTGTTGACACTACTTGAATAATCTCCGTTGGCTATTTTTCGCGTAGCGTCTACGAGTATATAAATATGACGAGTCAGAAAATAACCTGCCAGGCTTAACAGGATTATCGATAAAATCACTTCAGATGAAGCAATAAACATTCCCTGACTTAATAAATCTGAGCGGGCTTCTATTAATCTCTTGAGCGAAACGCCATAACGTACTTGACCAACACTCAAATCACCGAGTCTCAGTGGTGTAACAGTATCATATATTCCATCCTCGATGGCCGAATCGATACTTTCATCAAGCACTGGTAAATCTGACTCAGTATTTCTGCCCACGCCTGTATAGACTTTTCCACTTTCGTCTAAAACAATTATATAAGTTAAATCTGAATCTCCCTCTTTTATAAGTTTTTTCAGGGTTTCATTCATGGATACGAAATCGCGCTCAAACATATATAAGCTCAGTGCGCCATCGAGTAATGGCGAGATATCCTGGACCAGGGTTTCACCATGGTATTCAATGGTATTACTCATCAACCGCATGCTGTTACCCAGCAATAATCCCAGCATAATAACTTCAACTGTAATACTGACAACTACAAGTTTGAGACGCAGTGACAGATTAGAAAACCACTTATTCAAATTTGACCCCAAATAATTTTACTTATTTTTCTTTAAAAAGATCTGTATAAAAGGATCAAGTGCCTTTTTCTCCTGCTCATCGACAAGTTCAAAATATTTAAAGCCGGTTTTTTCCATATATTCTTTACCCCGGGTACTTTTATGAAAATCAAGCAAGGCCTTCTGGATCAACTGAAAGTCCTGATCTGAAACCTGCGAAGATGCCATCACCTGAAAACCAATCGCAACAGGGGTCTTGCCGATAACTCGCACCTTATCGCGGTCTTCATCCCCGATTTTACGCCAGAGCAAAATACCTGTAACTGATGCGTCGCTCTCATCTCGTAATGGAGCATACATGGCATTATTATGGGTCTTGGTGAATCTAAACGTAACGTCCTTACCCACCACCAAACCCAGTTTTTTTAATTGCTGTTCGGCCATTTGCGTGATTATCGCACTGCGCCCCACCAGAGTAATCGTTTTACCCTCTAGGTCAGTTAGACGATGAATATCCGATGATTTTTTTACCAGGTAGATGCCCTGTACCTCGTGCATGGTGTGAGCTATAGGACGATAACCATCACGCACTTCAGCCAGGCGCCCCAGGTGCGGCGCAGTCATAATAATATGGTAAGCAGACTTTTTAGTGCGCTTAACAAACTGCTTAAAACTGGGTGCGGTAACCAGTACGACCTTTCGCTCAAGTCTCTGTTCGAGCATGACCCTTAAATCATCATGAAATTTGACCAACTGACCAGGGCTGACATAGGGAAATACCCCTAATTTTAAGGTGTCTTTGGTTTGGGTTTCTGCGGTAACCGGCGAGGAGTGTATGAGTAGACCAAAAACGATTACGTGTAGAAAATATCGTGAATTACACCGCACAATACCTCCTTAACTACTTAATTGTTATAGTAAATATTCTAGAATGGCATAATTTCCTGAGTATTCAATTAGCTTAGCATAGTTCTGGTTAAAATCTTCTCATCGACTCCCTCCACTCGCTCTAAATCTGTTCACTCACCAAATGACTGGTTGTGGTCGTCTCTACGCCAGCACATTAAATACTCAAACAGGGACTGAACACCGGCATATTTTGAGTCCCAACAATACGGTTTGAATTTGTTCTTAGCGTTTAGCTCTAGCCGGGCCAATCATGCAGGCTGTTGGGGGGATCAATTTCGACTAATCGACCGCTTCCATCACAGCGAACCAGGCCTTAGAAGTATTGTTCACTGGCTTCATGCAGAGTATATAGTCAAGCGTCCCATCGTCCCGGCCCCAATTAAACTTTCGTTCCGGCAAACCTAGTTCACGAAGCATTTCACTTTTCAGCCGAACGCAGATTAATTCTATTTCACGACCTGGAGCGAGCCCTTCTGCCTCTATGAGCGGCAAAACATGGGCTTTGATTTCATGATGTAAAATTAGCAAGTGGGTTGGACACATCACCGGTTGAATAGTGCTCCTTTCGAAATACATCAGGTAAGACAAGCGCACCACTTTGTAATGTGGATGATTAGGATTGCGAAATGAATTGTGAGGACTTTTCTGTGTTTTGTAACCAAACTCACGTTCGAACTATCTCCCCTTATCAAAGGCATAGTTCAAACAATACCAAACAGTCTCTCCCTTAGCTTCCAGATACTTTGCTAGTTTAGTTGCCGTGCGTACAGCCTCTGACTCGTGCTCATAACTGCCGGTAAATATGATCTTTTTACCTTTTTTATGGGTCACGGTATAGCCAAACGATGTCCTATCAATGGCTACTATGTTTTCATTCTCAGCAAGGGGTTTATCAAATTTCATCTCAAAACCATGAATTGTATAATATTCGAAATTTTATTTTAGTGCGTTAGTTAATCTTAATAATATAGCAATTGCGTCCTGGCAGGTTCTGCCAGGTTGGCTTACCCATATTTGAATTCTGGAACGACTATCACTTTTCTTGTGACAGCAAAGGCGAAAAAAATGCTTTACCAAACGCCACCGCCTCCGGCAGGCTAAATAATGAAATATTTTCCTTATCCTCAGCTTGCCAGGCCTCAGCAGTTGGCCTGTCCTTTAGAAACACCATTTCCATACACATACTATGTGCTGCCACCGCTGTCGGCATTTGCCAGCGAATGCCGACTATTACATCCGCCGTCGGTTGTACGGCGAGGATGTCGCTGCCCTGCATCTGAATAGTGATGGGCACCTTACTCAGGTGGCATTGTGATTCAATAATCGCCTCGGTATCAAACAACGGCGCCACTGACATAGCGTCCAGTGCACACATCGCATAAATAACATGCTCATTAACCCAGACCTTGTGCGGTGTGCTTTCCAGAGTAACCGGATAGGCGCCAAGCGGATCAGTGCCTTTGGCATCGAGGACCACCAAATCATCTGAACCCAGGCGCTGCATACTTTCTGTATAATCCTCATCGCCCAGTACGATTTGCAATTCTGCTACTGTGGGAGCACGCCCCTTGTCCACCAATGTCGTCAGCACACACTGGTGTGCAGCCTTTAGCCCGGGAGATAATCGATCTTGCCTGGCCTTGAGAGGTAATTGACTGTTGAGTCGCACTAGCGCCGTTTGTATATCCATAGTTTTTTGCAACTTATTTACTAGTCTGACAATATAACCAGAGAAGTGTAACTCGTTGAGCTAACCATGCAAAGCTCGTGTGGAGACCTTTAAAAATAACGGACGCAATTCTAATGACACTCTGCTATCTTCTCAGGTAACTACCACAAGAGAAAAGATTACGGTTTAATGAAATACGATACTGTGGATGCACTGATTTCGCCGGAAGGCAAACTGGAAGTTTTGTCTCAAACCGAAGTGAGTAAACTCCTGGATACCAGCCAGGGTGGATTATATAAACTGTTTCGCAATTGTTCACTGGCGGTGCTGAATTCCGGCAGTAGCCTGGACGATGGTAAGGAATTGCTGGAGCGTTATCGATCCTTCGATATCCGTGTCCTCCAGGAGGAACGTGGCATCAAGCTGGATGTAAAAGGTGCCCCTGCCAGTGCCTTTGTAGATGGCAAGATCATCAAAGGGATCTGCGAACACCTATTTTCGGTGTTACGCGATGTTGTCTATGTCAGTGATGAAATCAATGATAATCCCAACGTTGACTTAAATACCTCTGAAGGCATTACCAATGCTGTGTTTCATATACTACGCAATGCCGATATTCTACGCCCCGGGACCAATCCCAACCTGGTGGTATGTTGGGGGGGGCATTCCATCTCACGCCATGAATACGATTACAGCAAGCTGGTCGGCTATCAAATGGGATTGCGTGGTCTGGATATCTGTACCGGTTGTGGACCCGGGGCGATGAAGGGCCCCATGAAAGGTGCGACAATCGGGCATGCCAAGCAACGTATTCACCCCGGTCAATACCTGGGGATCAGTGAGCCAGGTATTATCGCCGCCGAGTCACCTAATCCGATAGTCAATGACCTGGTCATAATGCCAGATATCGAAAAGAGACTGGAGGCTTTTGTCCGCACCGGCCATGGTGTGGTGGTTTTTCCCGGCGGGGTCGGTACCGCCGAAGAAATACTCTATATACTGGGTATTCTGTTACACCCGGCTAACCAGG